>NZ_JBEOUR010000020.1:0-47877 GCF_040302605.1 Microbacterium sp. NPDC097977 | reverse complement strand
GCCCCATGGCGTGCCGCGGCGGTCAGGGGCGCGCGTCCGACACCGGTCGCGCGCCCCACAGCCTCGCTGGCGGGTAACGGTGCGAGGCTGACCGCCGTCGAGAGCGCAGACGATGCGTCGAAAGAATCTGGGGAGACGCGGGTGGGGGAATTCGTTGCCCTGGACATGTGATCACCTTCCTCGCGGTAAAGATTACTAGGTGAACTAGTGATTTGTCACCCTAGCGATAATTCGGCCGGACCGGCCTACTCTCGAAACATGACGGAGCTCACCCAGCCCACCGGGCACGAAGAGGCGCTGCGCGCCCTCCCCCACGACGACGGAGCCGCCCCTCGCGTCCTCGTCCTCGGCGCCACCGGCTACATCGGCGGACGCCTCACCCCACGCCTGCTCAATGCCGGCTACCGCGTGCGGGTTCTGGCCCGCGATGCCGCACGCGCGGCATCGTTCCCCTGGGGCTCGGAGTCAGAGATCGTCGAGGGCTCGGCCGACGATGCGGATGCCGTGGCCGCGGCCATGGCGGACGTCGACGTGGTCTACTACCTGATCCACTCGATGAGCGCCGGCAAGGGCTTCGAAGAGAGCGACGAGCAGGCGGCGACGACGGTGGCGGATGCCGCGGCGAAGGCCGGCGTGCGGCGGATCGTGTATCTGGGCGGCCTGCACCCCGAGGATGCGAAGCTGTCGCCGCACCTGCGCTCACGCGTGCGGGTCGGTGAGATCTTCCTCGAGTCCGGTGTGCCGACGCTGGTGCTGCAGGCCGGTGTCGTGATCGGCTCGGGATCCGCGTCGTTCGAGATGATCCGGCACCTCACCGACGTGCTGCCGTACATGCCGGCACCGAAGTGGGTGCGCAACCGCATCCAGCCCATCGCCGTGCGCGACGTGCTGCACTATCTGCTCGGCGCCGCCCGCGTCGACGACGACGTGAGCACCGCGGTCGACATCGGCGGCCCCGACGTGCTGCGCTACGGCCAGATGATGAACGGCTACGCGCTCGAGGCAGGGCTGCGGCAGCGGGCGATCGCGGCGCTGCCGGTGCTGACCCCCGGTCTCGCATCGCACTGGGTGAACCTGGTCACGCCGGTGCCCCGGTCGATCGCCCGCCCCCTCGTCGCCTCGCTGCAGAACGAGTGCATCGTGAAGGACCACGCGATCGACGACCTCATCCCCCGTCCCGACGGCGGGCTGACCCCGTATCGCACGGCCGTGTCGCTCGCGCTGGGTCGCGTCGACGCCGACACGATCGAGACGAGCTGGCAGGATGCCGAGGTCTCAGGGGCGCCGAGCGACCCCCTGCCCAGCGACCCCGAGTGGGCGGGTCGCACGGTGTTCACCGACACCCGCGAGCTCAAGACTGCGGCGCCCGTCGATGGACTGTGGCGCGTGATCATCGGCATCGGCGGGTCGAACGGGTGGTACTCCTCGAAGTTCCTCTGGGCCGTGCGCGGCTGGATGGACCGGCTCGTCGGCGGCGTGGGTCTGCGCCGTGGACGTCGCAGCAAGGTCGAGGCGCGGGTCGGTGACGCGATCGACTTCTGGCGCGTCGAGGCTGTCGAGGAGCCGGGGCGCGCGACCGAGTCCTCGGCCGCGAGTGGAGGCCTGCTGCGGCTGCGGGCCGAGATGAAGGTGCCGGGCGAGGCGTGGCTCGAGCTGCGGGCGCTGCCAGAAGGAGACGGGTCGCGCTACGAGCAACGTGCCGTCTTCTTCCCTCGCGGACTCCTCGGCCGGATGTACTGGCTCGGGGTGCTGCCCTTCCACGGGTTCATCTTCGCGGGCATGGCGGCCCGGATCACCGACGCCGCCGCGGTGCCCGTCGAGCCCGTCGCCACGGACTGACCCGCTCCCCCCGCGAACCGGCGGAGTCGAGGGCGCCCGCCGCCGGGTAGGCGGGGTCGAGGGCGCCCGCCGCCGGGTAGGCGGGGTCAGTTCTGCACCGCGGACGGTAGGCGGGGTCAGTTTCGCACCGCGGACGGTAGGCGGGGTCACTTTCGCACCGGAAACAGGAGATTCGGATGCGTTTCTGACCCCGCACCGAGCCGACGCTGCGCGCGGGGGCAAACGTCGCATCCGGAACGGCGTGCGGGGCCAGTTCTGCATCCCCAATCCAGGCGGGGGCAAACCCCGCACCCCGATCCAGGCGGGGCCAGTTCCGCACCCCCGATCCAGGCGGGGTCACTTCCGCACCGGAAACAGGCGATTCGGATGCGTTTCTGACCCCGCACCGAGCCGAAGCCGCGCGCGGGGGCAAACCCCGCACCCCGAACGGCGTGCGGGGCCAGTTCCACACCCCGATCCAGGCGGGGCCAGTTCCGCACCGGAAACAGGCGATTCGGATGCGTTTCTGACCCCGCACCGAGCCGAAGCCGCGTGCGGGGTCAGTTGCGCACCCAGCGTCAGGAGGGGCGTTCGGCGAGCCCGTCCGGGTCGGCGCCGGAACCCGCACCCGCACCCGCACCCGCATCCGCACCGGCATCCCCTCCGGCGAGCGTGCCGGCATCCGGGATGATGTCGATCGCCTCGGTGGCCGTCGCGTAGACCTCCGCGAGGCTGTCGTCGACCTCGGCCTCGTCGATCCAGGCGAGGTCGTCTTCGGAGTGGTCGTACTCGACGGGCACGAGGGCGAAGTCGTCGCCGTACTCCTCGAGGCCCGCCATGACACTGTGGCGCACGGCCATGCGTGCATAGCGGTCTCGCAGGATGAGGGGATCGCGCCGCAGATCCTTCATGAACGCGACCATCATGAACGCCATGATCACCGCGAACGGCAGCGCGGCGATGATCGTCACATTCTGCAGCGATCTCAGGCCCGCGCCCTCCTCACCGGTGACGAGGAGCACCGCGGCGATGACGCCGACCAGCACGCCCCACACGACCGCGACCCACCGAGACGGTTCCGGCCGGCCCTGCTGCGACAGCGTGCCCATCACGAGCGAGGCCGAGTCGGCGCCGGTGATGAAGAAGATCGCGATCAGCAGGATGAGCACGATGCTGGTGATCAACGGGAACGGCAGGTTCTCGAGGACACCGAAGAGCACCTCCTCCGGCGGATCGACCGTGAGGTTCGCGCCGTCCATCTGCTGCTGGATCGCCGTCGTCCCGAAGATCGCGAACCACACCAGCGAGATGACCGCGGGCACGACGATGACGACCGAGACGAACTGGCGCAGCGTGCGACCGCGCGAGATCTTGGCGATGAACATCCCCACGAACGGGGACCACGAGATCCACCACGCCCAGTAGAAGATCGTCCAGCTCGACAGGAACGCCTGCGCCTCATCGCCCTGCGAGGCCGAGCGACCGATCATCTCGGGCAGGTCGCCGAGGAACTGCACGGCGACCGAGGGGATGACGTTGAGGATGAGCAGCGTCGGTCCGACGAAGAAGACGAAGAACGCGAGCAGCAGCGCGACGACCGCGTTGATGTTCGACAGTGCGCGGATGCCCTTGGAGACCCCCGACACCGCCGAGGCGATGAAGCAGGCGGTGAGCACGGCGATCGCGGCGATGAGCACGCCGTTGCCGAGCTCGCCGATGCCGCTGACGATCTCGACGCCGTGGCCGATCTGCAGGGCGCCGAGTCCGAGCGAGGCGGCGGTGCCGAAGAGGGTGACGATGATCGAGAAGATGTCGATCGTGCGTCCGAGCGGTCCCGCGGTGCGGCCCTCGCCGAGGAGCGGGGCGAAGATCGACGAGATCAGCGGGGTGCGTCCGCGGCGGAAGGCGCCGTAGGCGATCGCGCCTCCGACGAGCGCGTAGAACGCCCACGCCTGCGGGCCCCAGTGGTACAGCACCTGCGCCTGTGCGGTGTGCATCGCGTCGAGGGTGCTCGCCTCGACGGTGCCGGGCGGCGGGCTCTCGAAGAACGTCAGCGGCTCGGCCGCGCCCCAGAAGACCAGACCGATGCCCATGCCCGCGGCGAACAGCATCGAGATCCACGAGAACATCGAGAACTCGGGCTCTTCGTCGTCACGGCCGAGGGGGATCCGCCCGTACCGGCTGAAGCCGACGAACAGCATGAACACGAGGATGACGGTGGCGATCGTCGTGAAGAAGAAGCCGAAGTACTCGACCACCCACGCGAGGACCGTCGAGGTGGTGCCCGCGAGATTGTCGCCGGCGAAGACGCCCCAGGCGATGAAGGCGACGGTGAAGGCGGCCGCGGATCCGAAGACGAGCGGATCGGTGCGGTAGGTGCGTCCCGTCTCCTCCACCGACACCCCGGGGATGAGGGCGGGGTGCACGCTGGGCGGTGGAGGTACGGCGGCGATGTCGCGCACGATCTTGCGTGCGGTCTCGGCTGCTCTCACGGTGCCCGTCGTCGGCGTGCTCGCCGTCACGTGGGCTGCGGAACTCTCAGATGACTCATCGTTCGGTGTGCCCATGAGAATCGATTCTCCCATGCCCGGGCGGAGCGCACCGGCCCGCCCGGCGGCGTCAGCGCGGCGTACGACGCCCCACGCCCGCGAAGACCGCGTGCAGCAGGGGCAGCGCCGAGACGCAGATGAGCGTGATCCCGAGCGGCGGGATCGAGGGCACGAGCAGCGCTCCCCCGACCAGCATCGCCGCGAACAGCACGCCCGAGCCGATGCGGCGCGCGATGCCCTCGAGCCGGTCGAGCCGCCTCTCCAGACGCGAGGTGTCGAAGGTGACGTTACCGTCGTCGACGCGGGTGATGATCGCGTCGATCTTCTTCGGCAGGCCGTAGGTGACCGCCATGGTCTCCATCGCCTGCTGCGCCATGTCCTGCATCAGGTTGCCCGACTCGTCGCGCAGCAGACGGCCGGCGTACGGCTCGGCGGCATCCCACACGTTGAACGTGGGATCCAGGCTCGAGCACATGCCCGAGGTGAGCGAGACCGCGCGGATCAGCAGCAGCATGTTCTCGGGGAGCTGCAGGGGGAGCGAGCGCACCATGTCGCCGAACTCGTCGGCGAAGTCCGCGAACTCGCGCGGATCGACGGTGCTCAACTCCGCGAAGCCCATGCCCCCGAACCGGGCGAACAGCGCCCGGAGCGCCCGCTCGAGATCGGCGGTGTCGGCCGACGGAAGCAGCACGCCGATCTCCTGCGCGGCGGCCACGAGACCCTTGCTGTCGCGACCGGTGACCGCGATGAGCAGGGTGCGCAGGCCCGCGCGCAGGTTGTCGGGCACCTCGGCCATCATCCCGAAGTCGATGAACGTGAGGCGGAAGTTCCGGCCCGTGGTCGACGAAGGGACGGGAGTCACGAAGATGTTGCCGGGGTGAGGGTCGGCATGGACGAAGCTGTGCGTGAACACCTGGTCGAACATGACCTCGGCGAACACGTCGGCGACCTCGGAGGGATCGATGCCGGCCGCCCGCAGCGCCTCGACGTCGTTGATCTTGATCGCCGTCACGTCGGAGAGGGTGAGCACGCGACGGGTCGAACGCTCCCACACGATCTCGGGCGCACCGATGCGCGCGTCGCCGGCGAAGTTCTCGCGGAACCTTTCGGCGCTGGCCGCCTCGTGCAGGTAGTCGATCTCCTCGAGGCTCGTGACCGCGAACTCCTCGATGAGCCCCGGGGCGTCGACGCGGTCGGCGACGAGCCGCACCCGGGTGAGCCAGCGCGCGACACGGCGCAGGACCGCCAGGTCGACGGCGACGATCTCGTCGATGCCGGGGCGCTGCACCTTGACGACCACGTGCCCGAGACCGGTGTCGGCGGCGTCCTGCGCGGTCAGGCGCGCACGATGCGCCTGACCGAGGGATGCCGCAGCAACGGGCGTCTCGTCGAACCACGCGAACGCCTGGGTGAGCGGGCGCCCGAGTTCGGCCTCCGCCGCGCGTCGGATGTCGGCGAAGGGCACGGGCGGCACTTCATCCTGCAGCCCTTCGAGCTCCTTCGTGATCTCCGGCGGCAGCACGTCGAGACGCGACGACATGAACTGGCCGACCTTGATCATCAGGCCGCCGAGCTCGACCGCGAGCACGTGGAACCGCCTCGCGAAGCGCTGCATGCGCGGAGAGCGGGTGCGCTCGGCGACCGAGCGCAGTCCCACGCGGGGCAGGATGAGCTCGAACCACCAGATCTTGATGAGCTCGCGCGCCGCGAACGACAGGATGCGGCGGTACCGGGCACGATGGGCGCCCTGCGCCGCAGCATCCGTCATATGTCGTCCCTGGTTCGTGTGCGATCAGTCCTGAGCGAGGATCGAGTACAGCCTACGGCGGGCCTCGTCGAGGATCTCGACCGCCTGCTGCACCTGCTCGGTGCTGCCGCTGCGTCCGACGGCCGCCGCGGCGGCGGCCAGGTCGACGCCCGACTTCGGCAGTGCGGAGTACCGGGGGTTGTCGTGCGCGCCCTCGCCCTTGTGCTGCGGCTCCCACGGAGCACGGGTCTCGGTGTGCTCGGACGCGACCGTGCGGCCGGCCTCGGTGAGCGAGTAGGTCTTGCGACCGTTCTGCTCGTCGGCCTCGATCAGTCCCTCGTCGGCGAGCAGCTGGAGGGTGGGGTACACGGAGCCGGCGCTGGGCTTCCAGGTTCCGCCGCTGCGATCGGCGATCTCGGTGATGATCTGGTAGCCGTGCATGGGCCGCTCGGCGAGGAGCGAGAGCACCGCGGTGCGGACGTCGCCCTTGGCCATGCGGGAGCCGCCGCTGGGGCGCTGCTCGAACGACTTGCGGAGCTGGTCCATCGCGTCGAAGATCGCGGATGCGGGTCCGCCGGGGCCCGCGCCGAAGCCGGATCCGCCGAACGGGTTCGAGGGGAATGCGTTGTTCATGATGACCTCCCGGGTGTGGTGAGCGATAGTCAACGATATATCGTTAACCCTGTGCGCGGGGTGGGAATCCCCCGCCGCCTGCACGGCGTCTTCCTGTGCGCAAGGGTCGTGCGTCGTGGAGGTGGGGGTGCTTTACTACCTTCGATGTCGAATTCTGCCGCCGCCGCGCCCGCACCCGCCCCTCTCCGCGTGAGCGTGGTCGTTCCCGTCTTCAAGCCGGGCGCATCGTTCGACGACCTGATCGCCTCGCTCGACCGGCAGACTCTCGACCATTCCCGGTTCGAGGTGCTGCTGTGCGACGACGGTTCGGGCGAGGAGACCGCCGCGCGGCTGGTCGAGATCGCGCGTGACCGCCCGTACATCCGCGTGGCCTACCTCGCCCCCTCCGGGTGGCCGGGAACTCCGCGCAACCACGGTATCGACGATGCGCGCGGCACCTACATCCAGTTCGTCGATCAGGACGACTGGCTGTACGACGGCGCGCTCGAGGCGCTGTGCGACTACGCCGATCTGCACGGGTCCGACGTGATCCTCGGCAAGGAGATGGGCATCGGCCGCCGACTGCCCGCACGCATCTTCCGCAAGGACATCCCGAACGCCCGCCTCGGCGACGACCCGCTGCTCGAGATGCTCACCCCGCACAAGATGTTCCGCACGGCGTTCCTGCGCGAGAAGGGCATCCGCTTCCCCGACGGCAAGGTGCGGCTCGAAGACCACCTGTTCGTCATGCGCGCGTACTTCGAGGCGTCGAAGATCTCGATCCTCGCGAGCCGGCCGTGCTACGCCTGGGTGAAGCATCCGGGCAGCGCGAGCGCAGCGCGGATCGACCCCGAGTCGTACTACCCGCACCTCGAGGCCGTGCTCGATCTGGTCGAGCGGTACACCGAGCCCGGCCGCCTTCGCGATCGCCTGCTGCGGCACTGGTTCCGCGGCAAGGTCCTGAAGCGACTCACCGGCAGGCAGATGGTCCGCTACCCCGACGATTATCGTGAACGCCTGCTCGACGTGGTCGCTCCCCTCGCCGAACGGCGATTCGGGCCGGGCGTCGACGGAGGCCTGTCGTTCCCGAACCGGATCCGCGCCGCTCTGCTGCGCGCCGACCGCCGGGCGGATCTGCTGACCTACGCCCGCTTCGAGGACGACCTGGAGTGTCGCGCCGTCGTCACCTCGGCGCGGTGGTCTCGCGGGGGCGGACTCCACCTGACGCTCGCGGTGTCGATCACGCACGAGGGACGGGACGCGCTGGTGTTCGAGCCGGGCACCGGGGTGCTGACGTCGCTGCCCGTGGCGGTGGACGGGCTGCCGACCGCGCTGCTCGAGGCGAAGAAGGAGCTGCAGAACGATCGGGTCGGACTGGTGCTGCGCGAACCCGCGGCGGGTGTCGAACGACACATCTCGGGCACGCATCCGCGCAAGCTCGACGCCGTGAAGGTCGCACTCGACCCGCTCAAGGTGTTCGACCGGGACGACCGATCGACCGGTGCGCCGTTGTTCGTGGCGGTGCGTCGAGCCGGCTGGACCTTCGACGTGCCCCTGACTGCGGATGCCGCGACGCTCGCCGCGGCCGGACGCTCGCCGCTGCTCGCCGGGCGCACCTGCACCCCGGTGGTCGGACGCGACGGCGGCGTGGAGTTGCGCCGCCAATGGCCGGGCGGTCGCCTCAAGGATCTCGCCGGCCGCACGGCCCGTCGCCTGCGGAGCGGATCGCCGAAGAAGTAGCGCGCGCTGCGTGCGGATCGGGATCGCGCTGCCTGCGGATCGGGATCGGCATCGGCGGGCGCTCACGGGGCGAGCGTGAGCACCTCGGCGCCGGCATCCGTGATCGCGATCGTGTGCTCGGTGTGGGCGGTGCGGCAGCCCGTCGCGCTGCGCAGGGTCCATCCGTCGGCGTCGGTCACCAGCACATCGGTATCGGCCATGACCCACGGCTCGATCGCGAGCAGCAGGCCGGGGCGCAGACGGTAGCCGCGACCGGCACGGCCGTCGTTGGCGATGTGCGGATCCTGGTGCATGGTCGATCCGATACCGTGGCCGCCGAACTCGAGGTTGATCGGATACCCGGCCGCGCTGAGCACCGCGCCGATCGCCTGCGAGAGGTCGCCGATGCGGGCGCCGGGGCGGGCCACGGCTATGGCGGCGGCGAGCGCGCGTTCGGTCGCGTCGATCATCGCCAGGTCCGCGGATGCCGCCGTGGTTCCCACCACGAAGCTGATCGCGGCATCGGCCGAGATCCCGCGCAGGGTCACGGCGAGATCGAGGGTGAGAAGGTCTCCGTCTCGTAGGGCGTAGTCGTGCGGCATCCCGTGCAGCACCGCGTCGTTCACGGCGGTGCAGAGGTGATGGCCGAAGGGCCCACGGCCGAACGAGGGGGCATAGTCGACGTAGCAGGACGTCGCCCCGGCATCCTCGATCATGCGCTTCGTCCACCGGTCGAGCTCGAGCAGGTTCACCCCCACGCGCGCCCGCACCTTCAGCGTCTGCAGGATGCGGCCGACCAGCGCGCCGGCATCCCGCGCGCGGTCCAGCTGGTCGCTGTCGAGGATCTCGATCATGGTGCTCTCCGATTCATGCGAATCCAATAACTATCCCGGTAATACTATCCCGGTATTAGAATCGGCACATGATGGTTCGGATGCCCCTCACTCCCGCCGAGGTCGAGCGCGGCGAGCGCTTGGGAGCCCTGCTGCGTCGCGCGCGCGGCGAGCGCTCGATGCTGAGCGTCGCCCTCGACGCCGGCGTGTCTCCCGAGACGCTGCGCAAGATCGAGTCGGGACGCGTGGCCACCCCGGCGTTCTCGACGATCGCGGCGATCGCGGGTGTGCTGCACCTGTCGCTCGACGCGGTGTGGGCCGAGGTGGAGCCCGCCGCGCCTGCCACCGTGCATGCCCCCGGTCACGCGCAGATCGCGTCCTGAGATGGCGAATGCGCTGATCACCGGCGGCTCCCGCGGTATCGGCCGGGCGATCGCGCAGGTGTTCGCGCGCCGCGGCGACCGTGTCGTGGTGCACTACGGACGCGATCGCGCCTCCGCGGAAGAGACCCTGACGTCGCTCGAGGGCTCGGGTCACGCCATCGTCGGTGGAGATCTCGGCACCCCGGCCGAGGCGCAGCGGGTGGTGATGGAGGCGATCGCCGCACTCGGCTCGCTCGACATCGTCGTGAACAACGCGGCCGTGGCCCCGAGTGCCGCGAACACGCACCGCGCCGACGCCGTGCCGTACGCGCAGTGGCAGCAGGCCTGGTCGGAGATGGTGGCCGTGAACCTGCTGGGCGCCTCGAACGTCACGCTGCTCGTGGCCCAGCACCTGATCGAACGCGGGAGCGGCGGATCGATCGTCAATGTCGGTTCGCGCGGCGCGTTCCGCGGCGAGGCCGACCACCCCGCATACGCCGCGACCAAGGCGGGGCTGCAGGCTTTCGGCCAGTCGATGGCGCTCACGCTCGCACCGCACGGCATCTCGGTGACCTCGGTCGCCCCGGGCATGGTCGCGACCGAGCGCCAGTCGGCCACGCTCACGGGGCCGGAGGGCGACGGCATCCGCGGTCAGAGTCCGTTCGGGCGCGTCGGCACGCCCGAGGAGATCGCGGATGCGGTCGCCTATCTCACCTCGCCCACCGCGGCATGGGCCTCGGGCACCGTACTCGACCTCAACGGGGCATCGTACTTCCGCTGAGCGCATCCGCACCACGCCGACACAGCAGGCCCGCACCGCTCTCCACAGCAGGCCCGCACCGCTCTCCACAGCACGCCCGCACCGCTCTCCACAGCACGCGCCGACACCACACGGCAACGGCGCGCCCGCGCGTCGCTCATGCCGCCACATCGAATCGCGCGCGGCCCCCGAGCCGAGGTCTGCACTCCGGGTCGACGTATCCGGGCGGAATGAACCACACCGTGCCCGCGACCCCTTTTCCGTCGATTCGGATCTCCCACCCGTTGTCGTGAATCCGATGGTGGCACGTCTCGCAGAGCAATACTCCGTTCGACAGATCGGTCGGACCGTGATCCCTGCTCCACCATCGGAGGTGATGCGCTTTTGTCATCTGCGGAGGAAGCCCGCACATCGCGCACCCTCCATCTCTCTCGACCAGTGCGAGGCGTTGCGCCCGAGTGAAGAGCCGCTTCTCTCGTCCCCAGTCCAGGATCTCGCTGCCACCGCCGAGCACACAGGGGATCACGCCACCGCTCGCAGCCATCCTCCTCGCCGCGCAGACGCCGATCTTCTGGTCGAAACCGTCGATGGTGGCGCAGCCCGTGCCGGCCTGCAGATCGTCGAGGGCGATGCGCACGACCACCGTGGCCCCGGCGAGAGGCATACTCTGCCCCTCGCATCCGAGAACGTGCGCACAGAACAGTGCGAGTGCGTCGACCTGGAGCATCGGCACCGTGCGGCGGTCGGCATCGGGTGCATCCGCGTCGGGAGCATCCCTGCGCGCTGCGAAAGCCGCGGTGACGTACCCGCGGATCGCGGCGACGATCGGCGCGGCGGTCTCGACGTCGATCCGCGCATCAAGATGCAGCATCCCGTCTCGCTCGAACATGGTCAGTGACCGACGACGTCGCATCTCCTCACCCTTCGGCTCCAGTCCGTCGGGGTCCAGCCATGCCTCGGCGCGAGTGACGAGCCGGCGGACATCGTCGAGGGAGAGTCCTGCGGCCTTGTCGGCCAGGATCCGCTCAGCCTCCGCGATGCGGTCGATTCCTGCCGCGATCCGGCAGCGCTCCAGAAGTGCGACGATCAGCCCGGCGGCCTGCACTCCGAGCCGACCGGCCGCGAGCGCCTCGCCGAGGGCGGGGTATCGAGCCGGCAGCCGAGAACCCCGCAGATCGGTGCGTGGGGCGGTCGCCTCGCCGACGGCGACGAGGCGCGTCGCTTCGACCCGGGACACTCCCGTCGTCGCCGCGATCATCGTCTCCGCGGAACGGAAACCCTGCTGCTTCGCGAGGCCGCCGGCGCCCAGCTCGCTGCGCGACTCCTGAGAGATGACTGCAGCGACGTCCGCATGGACGGCGTCGAGAAGCCGCCTCAGCTCACCCGTCGCGGAATGCACCGCGATCAGACGGTCGCGGGGCAGGCCCGCGGCATCGTCTGCGTCAGCCCACAATCCATCGAGGCGGGACATCGCCTCGTGGAGAGCGGACAACTTCGACATGCCTCGATTTTACCGCGCCAGATGCCTAGTTTCGAAGTTATGTTCTAGTGAATTCCGAGGTGCCAGCATGCGGGTTGCGCCCACGCACGCCGACATACCGCCAAGCAGCACGCACACGCCACACGCCACACGCCGCACGCCGCACGCCGCACGCCGCACGCCGCACGCCGCACGCCGCACGCCGACGATGCCACTCCGAGTCAACTCAGAGCAACGCCGCTACGCGGCTACACCTGCCCACGCAGGGCCACACCGCCACACCGCTCACGCCTCACAGCTCACAGCTCACAGCTCACAGCTCACAGCCCACAGCCCCCGCCACACAGCCACAGCCACAGCCACAGCTCACAGCTCACAGCTCACAGCTCACAGCTCACAGCCCACAGCCCACAGCCCACAGCCCACAGCCCACAGCCCACAGCCCACAGCCCACAGCCCACAGCCCCCAGCCCCATACCCATGCGCCACCCCCGGACCGGACCACCCCCGGCCGAGCTACCCCCGCAGCACCGATTCCAACAGTCCGGGGAACAGTGCATCCAGGTCATCGCGCCGCAGTGTCAGCATCCGCCGCCGACCATGCGGCTCGTTGCGAATAATGCCCGCCTCGCGCAGGACCTTCATGAAATGCGACTTGGTCGACTTGGGGAGATTCGGATCGGTGGCGTGGCAGGCGGCCATGTCGAGCGGTCCGTCGGCGAGCTGCCGGGTGATGGCCAGGCGCTCGGGGTCGCTGAGGGCGAAGAGTACGTCGGTGAGCTGGATCTCGGAGCGGTCCGGATGCGGGAGGTCGCCTGGCATGGTTCGAGAATAGTTGAACAATCGAGCGATGGCGAGTACGCTCCGATAGTTCGATGATTCTCGAACTCAATGATGTCGAGCACCAGACCCGATCCCACCGCGCGGAGCACCCATGACCACCACGTCACCGATCACCACGTCACCGATCACCACGACGACGAGCGCGGAGATCCGACGCCCCCGCTTCGGCTTCGTCCTGGCGATCGTGACCCAGGTCGCGATGATGATGGGGGCGAGCGCACCGTCGCCGTTCTATCCGGTGCTCGCGTCCGAGATCGGGTTCGACGCGATCGTCATCAGCGCCGTCTTCGCCGTGTACGCGATCGCTCTGCTGCTCGCGCTGCTGTCGGCGGGGTCGCTGTCGGACCACGTCGGGCGCCGCCCCGTCGCGATCGGCGGTCTGCTGCTGCTCGCCGTCAGCATGATCCTGTTCTGGCACGCCGATACGGTCGCCACACTCATGCTGGCCCGCATCCTCCAGGGCGCCGCCAGCGGCGTGCTCATCGCCGCTCTCTCGGCCGCTGCCCTGGACCTCGCCCCGGGCGGACGCTCTCGGGTCGCCGCCCTCTGGAATGCCCTCAGCCCCGGCATCGGAATCGCGCTCGGCGCGCTTCTCGCCGGCGTCGCCCTCGACGTGACCGGGCAGCCGCTGCTCGACGTGTTCGCCCCGTTGACCGTGGTGTACCTCGTGCTCGCGGCGCTGTTCGTCCTCGCCCCCGAGACCGCACCGCTGCGGCCCGGAGCATGGGGATCGCTGAGCTTCCGACTGTCGGTGCCTGCCGGCATCCGCGCCGACTTCTGGCGCGGGGCCCCCGCGGTCATCGCGGGGTGGGCGACGGGCGGACTCTTCCTCTCTCTCGGCGCGAACATCGTGCGCACCGAGCTCGGCGGAGAGGCGCACGTGTGGCAGGGTCTCGCCGTCGCGATGCTCGCCGGAGTCGGCGCGATCACCGCGTTCGTGCTGCGCACCCGCACTCCGCGCACCTCGGTCGTCTTCGGCACGGCGGCTCTGGCGACCGGCACCGCTCTGTCGCTCGTGGCGTTGAGCGTCGCGTCCCTGCCGTTCTACCTCGCCGCCACCGCGATCACCGGCATGGGCTTCGGCACCGCGTTCTCGGGGGTCGTCGCCTCGCTGGCTCCCCGCATCCCCGCGACCGATCGCGCCGACACGTTCGCCGTGATCTACGTGCTGGCGTACCTCGCCTTCGGCGTGCCCGCGGTCATCGCCGGCATGCTGGTCGGACTGTTCGGACTCGGCGTCGTGTGCGTCGGCTACGGGGTCGTCGTGATCGCACTCGCGGTCATCGCCCTGGTGCTGCGGCTGCGCCGTCGGGAGTAGTCCCCGCGCGGCTCCGGCACAGGCCACCTCACCACGGGCCACCTCACCGCAGGGCGAGCATCTCCTGCAGCCGCGCAGCCTCGGCTGCCGGCATGGCGTACTCGTGCGCGGATGCCGGATACGCCCCCGACCGCACCTCGTCGGCGTACGCCCGAACTCCCGCGACCGAGACACCGCGGACGTCGGCGTAGCGCTTGACGAACTTGGCGGCCCCGCCGGCGTGGATGCCGAGCAGGTCGTGGAAGACGAGCACCTGGCCGTCGGCGTCGGGCCCCGCTCCGATGCCGATCAGGGGAACGTGCAGAAGGGGCGCGAGCGCCGCGGTGACCGCCGACGGGACCGCTTCGATCACGAGCAGCGAGACCCCGGCGTCCTGCAGGGCGAGCGCATCGTCGATGACGGCGAGCGCGGCGTCGGCGGTGCGCCCCTGCGCGCGGTACCCACCGAGCGACGTCGCGGTCTGCGGGGTGAGCCCGACATGCCCCACGACGGGGATGCCGGCGTTCACGAGCGCCCGCGCCCGGTCGACCGTCGTGCCTCCGCGTTCGATCTTGATCAGGTCGGCCCCGGCCTCCTTGAGGAAACGCTGCGCGGTCGCGAGGGCGAGCTCGTCGGATGCCTCGTACGACCCGAAGGGCAGATCGCCGACGAGCAGCGGCGCCTCGAGCCCGCGACGCACGGCCTTGGTGAGCATCAGCATCTCGTCGACGGTGACGGGCACGGTGCTGTCGTAGCCGAGCACGGTCATGGCCGCAGAGTCGCCGACGAGCACCAGGTCGACCCCCGCCTCCTCGACGATCTGCGCGCTCGGGAAGTCGTAGGCCGTGACCATGACGAGCGGATCACCGGTATCTCTCTTCGTCCGCAGATCGTTCAGGGTCAGACGGGTGCGCGGGGCGGGGTGCGCGCTCATGGTGCGGTGCCTTTCAGCAGGTGGTTGTCGATGAGACGGGCGGCCCCGACGCGGGCGGCGACGAGCAGCAGCGCATCGCGGTCAGCTCGGGCGACGGGCTGCAGTGTCTCTGCATCCCGCAGTTCCAGGTATTCGACATCGATGCCCGCCTCAGCGAGCACGGCTGTCGCAGCGGGGAGGATGCCGTCGCGCTCCCCCGCCCGATGCGCGGCGTCGGCGGCGGCGAGCGCCCGGTTGAGGGCGGATGCCCGGACGCGGGCATCCGCATCGAGGTACACGTTGCGCGAACTCATCGCGAGTCCATCCGCTTCGCGGACGATCGGACGAGCGTCGATGCGCACGTCGAGATCGAGGTCGCGCACGAGCCGGCGCACGACGAGCACCTGCTGTGCATCCTTCTGCCCGAAGTAGGCGACATCGGGCCGCACGATGCCGAACAGCTTGGCGACGACCGTGGCGACGCCGTCGAAGTGGTGGGGTCCGCGGCTCGCACCGTCGAGGACCTCGGTGATGCCCGCGACATGGATGTTCGTCGCGAAGCCGTCGGGATAGATCTCGCTCGGAGTGGGCGCGAAGAGGATGTCGACGCCCTCCGCCTCGGCGAGGGCGGCGTCGCGGGTCTCGTCGCGCGGGTAGGTGCTGAGGTCCTCGTTCGCCGCGAACTGGGCGGGGTTGACGAACAGCGACACGACCACGAGGCCGTTCTGCTCTCGAGCCGCGCGCATCAGCGAGAGGTGGCCCTCGTGGAAGGCGCCCATCGTCGGGACGAGGCCGACGGTCTCTTCGGCCTCCTTGGCCTCGCGAACCGCGGCGCGGACCTCGGCGACCGTGCGGAGGATTCTCATGCGTGCGCCTCGTTCTCCGTCGCGGATCCGGGCGCTGCCACCGCGGATCCGGGCGCGGCCACCGCGGATCGGGGCACGGCCACGGCGGATCCGGGCGCGGCCACCACCGATCCGGGCGCGGTGCGAGCGATCGCGCGCGTCGATGCGGCGAGCGCATCGAAGAGCGGGGCGAGGTGAGCGGATGCCGCGCGCTGCCGCGCCACCGTCTCTTCGTCGCCGCGCGCGATGGGACCGGTCAGCGCGGCGGCGGCCCCGGAGACCGTCCAGTTGTCGACGGTCTGCCGCACGAGCGGGGCGAGGTGGGCACGGTCGACCCCGGCGGTCGCGGCGAGCTCCTCCGCCGCGTCGAGCACGGTGAGCACGAAGTTCGAGGCGAACGACGCGGCAGCGTGATAGCTCGCGCGGTGCGCATCGTCGACGCGGAAGGGGACCAGGCCGAGGGTCGTCGCAAGCCGCGCGGCACGCGCCCGATCGTCGGCGGTGCGGCCGTCGATCGCGGCCCCCACTCCACGGAACACCGTGGGCGATTCCGCGCCGGTCAAAGTCTGCAGCGGGTGGATGCTGAGGTCGACGTCATCCAGTCCGGTCGCGCCCGACACATGGGCGATGAGCGCCGCACTCGCCCGGGCGGACTCCGCCGCTGCGGGGATCGCGGCATCCGGCACGCAGAGGATCGCGAGATCGACCGGCGGGATGGGCTCTCCTCGACGCAGTGGCCCGACGATCTCCACCCCCGCCGCGTGGAGGGCCCGAGCGAGGACACCACCGAGCCGCCCGGCGCCGACGATGGCGATGGTCGTTTCAGAGGGGAGAGCAGGGGTGCTGTGCATGTCGATTCCTCGGCCGAGACGATCGGCGCGAATGGGATGAGTATCCGCCCGATATGGGGTCGCGGCAAAATCTGAGAGCAAAGTGCATAGAAGCGACCGCGTATCGAGGCTCATCGTGAACTCTTCCACACAGATCTACGGTGCACATCGCTCGTCCGGAAGTCTCGGGATGAGCGCGTGACGTGCCACCTCCCGCATCGCAGACGTGATCGTTCCATACGCATCGGTCGCGGAGAGAAGGGCGATGCGCTCGACGGTGCGCGCCGCCCCGCCGTCGTCGTCGCTCACTCCCCGGAGTCCCGCCCACGGCGAAGCTCGACCATCGAGGTCCACTCGCACGTCCGACTCGTCGAAGGCTCGGGACCCCTCGACGACGAGACCCGGAAGGTCCTCGACGTGGGTCGCCGTCCCATCGGCGATCGCGAGCAGCACGAGCGCTTCCTCGGCCCGCGACCGCGTCGACCGGAGATCGAGCAACCCGCCCTCGCCGGCCACCATCATCGAGGCGAGTATCCGAAGCGTGTGCGGAGAGGCGACACGCAGCGTGCGGGCGAGAGCGGTCGCGACCACCCGCCCCTTGAAGCGACGGATGAGCTTCGCGCGCCTGGCGAACGAGACCAGCGCGTCGCCTCGTGATCGCACCTCGTCGGGCGTTCCGCCCCACCCGAGCGAGCGCACGAGTCGGTCGCTCTCGGCGTCAGGCAGCCACCCGGTCGTCGCGTCCTGCGCCATGCCGACCGTGCCGAGCAGATCGAGAAGTCGGGCGAGAGGCGCGAGCGCCGACTCCGCGTCGCTGTGGTCCGGGTCCGCCGGCCGCCGCAGGCCGGCCGCGTCGACATGCGCGAGCAGAGCCAGTCGCCGCGCGGGCGTCACCGCCGATGCGAGCGTCGCGATCGGCGAGGGCGACGGGAGCTGAGGATCGACGAACCACAGATCGCTGTCGTCGAAGAACGGCTGCACCACACCGTGTCGACGCAGAAGTTCGCGGTTCACGTCGTCTTCACGAAACGGCGCCTCTCCGGTCAGCCATCCGGTCGCCGGTGCGTCGGCCGGTGAACCCACGGCACCCGACACCTCAGACGGGGAGGACAGGGAACTGACCGACAGCCACGGCGTGCCGACCGGAGGAGTCTCGATGGCACGGATGCCCACCACCGGGTCATGGGGGAGCCCCGGAATCTCGTCGACTCCGGGCCTCGAGGGCCACGGATACGCGTAGGCCTCGTCGTGGTGACAGCGGTCGATGCCGTCGTGCTCGGAACTCTCGTGGGGTTCGAGCCCGAGACTCAGCCGGTATGCCTCGACGATCCAGTCGTGCGGCGACCCGCTCGGCAGGTCGATCGCCCGATCGAGCTCGGGATGACCGTCGACCGTGAGCTCGACGCGCATGAAGGTGGGCATTCGGACAGGGATCTGAATCGTCATGCGAGCGAGGCTACGAACCTGCCCCGACACCGGAAGGCCCCCACCGCACGACCTGTGGAGGAGATCGGAGAAGGGGATCTGAGTGGAGAAGGGGTCGCACTCGCGTTCTTCTCGCAAAGAGTGATTGACCAATCACTCTCACCCGAGGTACAGTCACTCTCATGACCCCCCGCAGCCCGATCCTCTCGACCGCCGACATCCGACGCCCGCTGGTGGCGGCGGCGGCACTGGTCGAGTTCGCCCGTGGCGGCTACTTCCGCACCACCGTGGCAGATGTGGCCCGCGAGGCGAAGATCTCTCCGGCGTACGTGTTCAAGCTCTATCCCCGCAAGGAGCAGCTGTTCGTCGCGGCGCTCGAGACCTGCTTCGAGCGGATCATCGACGCCTTGGAGGCGGGCGCCGACGCCGCCGGATCCCCTCGCCCCGACGACGTGCTCGATGCGATGGGCGAGGCGTACGCCGACCTCATCCGCGATCGGTCGCTGCTCATGCTCCAGGTGCACGCGCAGTCCGCCGCCGAGACCCCCGAGATCGGCGACGCACTCCGCGCCGGACTCGCCAAGGTGACGGAGTTCGTGCGGCAGCGGTCGGCGGGCAACGACGACGCCGTGCAGCGTTTCATCGCCTACGGGCAGCTCTGCCACCTGATCGTGACCGCACGGGTCGACGAGAGCAGCGCACCCTGGGCGAAGATCGTCGCGCACGGCATCCGTCACCCCAAGTGAGACGCACCGCCGAACTCGGGTCCTTTTCGCGCCTTCAAAAGTGAGTGATCGCTCACTCCCACCAGTGATCCCCCATCGACAGGAGAGACCATCATGAGAACCACGACCCCCACCCCCGTACCGACCGCCCGCAGCAGTCGACGCTGGCTCGCCCTCAGCATCCTCGCGCTCGCGCAGTTCCTCGTGGTGCTCGATGCCTCGATCGTCAACATCGCGCTGCCGGTGCTCGGCGAGCAGCTCGCCATGGGAACCGCCGCACTCGCCTGGGTGATCACGGCGTACGTCCTCGCGTTCGGCGGTCTTCTGCTGCTCGGCGGCCGACTCGCCGACCGCTACGGTCACCGCCGGATCTTCCTCATCGGCACGGCGGGGTTCGTCGCCGCCTCCGCTCTGGCCGGGCTGTCGCTCTCGAGCGAGATGCTGCTCGCCACGCGCGCCCTGCAAGGGGTCTCGGCGGCACTGCTCGCACCGTCGGCACTGGCTCTGCTGACCCAGCTGTTCCCCGACTCCCGCGACCGCTCGAAGGCGCTGGGCGTGTGGGGCGGCGTCGCCGGCATCGGTTCGGCCGCCGGCGTGCTGCTGGGCGGCGTGCTCACCGCGACGTTCGGGTGGCAGTCGGTGTTCTTCGTGAACGTGCCGGTCGGAGTGATCGTGCTCGTCGCCGTTCCGCTGCTGATCTCCCGCGACACGGACTCCGCAGCGCCGCGGCTCGACCTCTGGGGTGCGGTCACCATCACCGGCGCCCTCGTCGCCGTGGTCGGCGCGCTCAGCGCGGTCGAGCAGGTCGGCATCCTGCATCCGCTCCCCCTCGCGCTGCTCGTGGCCGCACTGGTGCTCGGCGCGGTGTTCGTCGCGATCGAGCGACGCGCCGCGTCGCCACTGGTGCCCCTGGGCGTGTTCCGCAATCGCAACCTCTCGATCGGCAACGTCGTCGTGCTGCTCGTCGGTGCCGGGATGGTCGCGCTGTTCTTCGCCCTCTCGGTCTACATGCAGGCCGCACTCGGATACGACGCACTGACCGCGGGGCTCTCGCAGCTGCCGCTCGCCGGAGCGCTCGTCGTGGTCGCCGGCATCGTCCCCGCACTCGTGCAGCGCCTCGGGCTGAAGGCGACGCTCATCGGATCCCTGCTCGTGCTGGCCACGGGCCTGGTGTGGCTGTCGTTCGCACCGGCGGATGCCGGGTTCGTCGCGCAGCTGCTCGGGCCGACCCTGCTGATCGGCGTGGGTCTCGGCGGCGCGTTCGTCACCGCCACACAGCTGTCGGTCGACGGGGTCGACGGCGGAGAGGCCGGACTCGCCGGCGGACTCGTGAACACCAGTCAGCAGATCGGCGGCGCTCTCGGACTCGCCGTGCTCGGGACCATCGCCGCGCTGCGGACCGAGGCCCTGACCGCGGCCGGGGTCGCGGCACCGGAGGCCCTGACCGGCGGATTCGCCTGGCTGTTCCTCGGAGCCGCGGCTGTCACGGTGGCCGGAGCCGTCGTCGCGGGATTCGCACGCACGGAGTGAGTGGCCGGAGGTGAACGGATGCCGGGCGGCGGCGAGCCCCCGGCATCCGCCGTACCCTTGAGTGTTCGGCCCGCCTCCGGCCGACTTTCTGGAGCATCCCATGTCTGCACTCACGGTCGACGATCGCGCCCGCTATCGGGCCAAGCCCTCCGTCCTCGACGCCCTGAAGAACCCGCGGATGCTGACGCGCGAGGTGCTGGCCGGCCTCGTCGTGGGGCTCGCCCTGATCCCCGAGGCGATCGCGTTCTCGGTGATCGCGGGCGTCGACCCGAAGGTCGGCCTGTTCTCGTCGTTCATCATGGCGGTGTCGATCGCGTTCCTCGGCGGACGCCCGGCGATGGTGACCGCCGCGACCGGAGCCGTCGCTCTCGTGATCGCCCCCGTCGCGCCGACGTATGGGATGGACTACTTCATCGCGACGGTGATCCTCGCGGGCATCTTCCAGGTGATCCTCGGGGTGCTGGGGGTCGCGAAACTCATGCGGTTCATCCCCCGCAGCGTCATGGTCGGCTTCGTGAACGCGCTCGCGATCTTCGTGTTCAGCTCGCAGTTCCCGCAGTTGCACGACGTGCCGTGGCTGGTGTATCCCCTGGTCGCTCTGGGAATCCTGGTCATGATCGTGATGCCGAGGATCACCAGGATCGTGCCGGCGCCGCTCGTGTCGGTGATCATCGTGACCGGCGTGGTGCTGACGATGGGACTCACGGTGCCGACCGTCGGCGATCAGGGCGAGCTCCCCCGCAGCCTGCCGTCACTGTTCCTGCCCGACATCCCGTTCACCTGGGAGACGTTCACGATCATCGCGCCGTTCGCGCTCGGGGTCGCGCTGGTCGGGCTCATGGAGTCGCTGCTCACCGCCAAGCTCGTCGACGAGATCACCGACACGCACTCGAACAAGACCCGCGAGTCGTGGGCGCAGGGCGTCGCGAACATGCTGTCGGGGTTCTTCGGCGGCATGGGCGGATGCGCGGTGATCGGTCAGACGATGATCGGCGTGAAGGCATCCGGCGCCCGCACGCGCATCTCGACGTTCTGTGCCGGGATCTTCCTGTTCCTGCTGGTGGTCGTGTTCGGCGACTTCGTCGGCACGATCCCCATGGCGGCCCTCGTCGCCGTGATGATCATGGTGGCGATCGGAGCCTTCGACTGGCATTCGGTCACGCCGTCGACCCTGAAGCGGATGCCGAAGAGCGAGACGTTCGTGATGGTGGCGACCGTCGTGCTCGTGCTGCTGACGCACAACCTCGCGATCGGCGTGGTGGGCGGCGTGCTGGTCGCCTCGGTGCTGTTCGTGCGCAGGGTCGCGCACTTCGTGTCGGTGGCGCGGACGGTCGCCGGCGACACGGTGACCTATACGGTGACCGGCGAGCTGTTCTTCGCCTCGAGCAACGACCTGACGACGCTGTTCTCCTACTCTTCCGACCCGGACTCCGTCGTTGTCGATCTGTCTGGATCGCACATCTGGGACGCGTCGACCGTCGCCGCCCTCGACGCGATCGAGACGAAGTACGCGGCCCTCGGGAAGAGCGTCGAGATCGTCGGGATGAATGAGAGCAGTCAGCGGATGCGGGGACGGCTGAGCGGCGGGTTCGAGTAGCCCCCTGGTGCTCGCGATGAGTACAAGTACAATTGCACTCATCGCGAGAGGTGCCACGAGGGCACTTCGGAGAAGAGTCAGCCCATGCCAGACATCCGCATCCCCTCTCCCGCCCCGGTCGGACTCACGACCCATGGCGTGCGCCGCCCGTTGCCGGTCTCGCCGGTCATCGAGCGGGGGCTCCTGCACGACTGGCACGTGCGCAACCGGGAGGTCACGCTGCCGCATGGGATCGCGATGCTCGAGGAGTACGGCACCCTCGACAACGTGCGGCGGCTCACCGGCGAATCCGATGCCGAGTTCCGCGGAATGCTCTTCGCCGACTCCGACATCTATAAGACGCTCGAGGCGGCGGCCTGGGAACTCGGTCGCGACGACGATGACGGCATCCGTGCGTTCTTCGATCGGACGGTCGCACTCATCGAGCGCGCACAGCAGGAAGACGGCTACCTCGACTCGGCCTATCTGGAGCGCGAGGACCGGGAGCCGTGGACGGACTTCGCCCAGGGACACGAGCTCTACTGCCTCGGCCACCTGATCCAGGCGGCGGTCGGGGCGCATCGGGCGCTCGGCGACGACCGGCTGCTGCGCGTCGCCGAGCGATTCACCGACCACGTCGTGGCCCGCATGGGCGCCGACGATGCGGTGGAGTACTGCGGGCATCCGCTGATCGAGGCGGCGCTCGTCGAGCTGCACCGCACCACGGGTTCCTCGGCGGCGCTAGACCTGGCCTCCTCCTTCATCCGTCGACGCGGTTCCGGGTTCCTCGGCGGGGTGATCTTCGGCGCCCCCTACTATCAGGACGAGCAGCCGGCCCTGCAGGCCACCAGGATGCGCGGGCACGCGGTGCGCGCTCTCTACCTGAACCAGGGCATCACCGACCTGTACCTCGAGACCGGCGAGACGCCGATGCTCGACGTGATGCGCATCCAGTGGGATGACATGGTGTCGCGCCGCTCGTACATCACCGGCGGCACCGGCGCCCGACACGAGGACGAGGCGTTCGGCGACGCGTTCGAGCTGCCGCCCGATCGCGCGTACGCCGAGACCTGCGCCGGGGTGGCTCTCTTCGGATGGGCCTGGCGCATGTACCTGGCGACCGGGGACGCCTCCTGCATGGATGTCGCCGAGACCGCCCTCTACAACGTCGTCGCGGCCGGCATCTCGACCCGCGGCGACTCGTTCACCTACGTCAATCCGCTGCAGGTGCGCGACGAGCATCTGCACGGCGGCGATGCCCCGCCGGCCCGCCGTCGGTGGTTCAGCTGCGCCTGCTGCCCGCCCAACCTCATGCGCACGTTCGCGGCCCTCGAGAGCCACCTCGGCGCCGAGCGCCCCGACGGGCTCGACATCGTCCTCTACGCATCGGCCACCCTGCAGGCGCACGGCGCGACGGTGACGATCGACACCGCGTACCCCGCCGACGGCCGCGTGCGCATCAGCGTCGACGGAGACGCCGCCGACGGATGCCGACGGCTGGCCCTGCGCGTACCGGGCTGGGCGGCCGGGCGCCCGCTGACCCTGCGCCGCGACGGCGCAGCGGTCGGTGCGGTCGGTGCGGTCGGCGGAGTGGATGCGGTGGTCGGCGCGGTGGACGCGGTCGTCGAAGACGGGTGGATCGTCGTCGACGACGCGCTCGTCGACGGAACCGTGCTCGAGCTGGCGCTGCCGGTCGAGATCGACGTCATCCATCCGCATCCGCTCATCGACGCCGTGCGCGGAACCGTCGCCGTGCGCCGCGGCCCTGTCGTCTACTGCGCGGTCGGCGACGTCGACGGCCTGCTCGTCGACGAAAGGGAACCCGCGGCAGGGGCCGCTGTAGTTGTCACTCCTGCCGACGCTGCTACCGCCGCCGCTACCGCTACCGCCACCGCGACCGAGGGCGAGGGCGAATCGCCGGGTCTGCTCGGCCCCCGCGTGAGGATCGCCGCGCACCGGATGTCGACCGCCGCGCGGCCGCTGTACACCCGCGGGGCCGAGGAACCGGCATCCGAGCCGACCACCGTCGAGCTGCGTCCGTTCGCCGAGTACGACGGCGGCGCCTCGATGCGGGTCTGGATGCCGACCTCGACGACCTGAGCGGGCAGCCGGCCCGGTGCGGGGTGGGCGCGGTGCGGCGCGGTGCGGTGCGGGGTCGAAAACGCACCGGAAACGGCCGAGACGGATGCGGAAGTGACCCCGGACCGGGGACAGATGCGAAAGTGACCCCGGACGCAGGAGACCAGACGCCGGATCACAGTGCGGGGTCAAAAGCGCACCGGATCACTGTGCGGGGTTGAAAACGCACCGGAAATGGCCGTGGCCGATGCGGAAGTGACCCCGCCCCGGGACAGATGCGAAAGTGACCCCGGACGCAGGAGACCAGACGCCGGATCACAGTGCGGGGTCAAAAGCGCACCGGATCGCGGTGCGGGGGCGAAAAAGCACCGGAAATGGTCGTGGCAGATGCGAAAGTGACCCCGGACCCGTGACAGATGCGAAAGTGACCCCGGACCGTGACAGATGCGGAAGTGACCCCGCCCCGGGACAGATGCGAAAGTGACCCCGCCCCGGGACAGATGCGAAAGTGACCCCGCCCGGGTCAGGGCAGGATCAGGATGCCGTCGACGCGCCGCACGATGCCGAGGGGGTTGCCCTCCTTGAGCGCATCCGGCAGCAGCCCCTCGGGCACGTTCTGGTAGGCGACGGGACGCAGGAACCGGGTGATCGCGGCCATGCCCACCGACGTCGTGCCGACCGCTGTCGTGGCCGGGTACGGTCCGCCGTGCTGCTGCGCCCAGGTCACCGAGACGCCGGTCGGCCACTGGTTCCAGAGCACACGCCCTGCTCGCTCCGACAGCTTGGGGAGCAGGTCGACCGCGATCTCGTCGTCATCCTCCCCGATGATCGTGGCCGTCAGCTGCCCCTCGAGCAGATCGGCGAACGCGAGCAGCTCGCTCTCGTCGTCGTAGGTCACGACGAGCGCCGCGGGTCCGAACATCTCGCTCATCAGGGTGTCCATGTCGGCGCGCAGCGTCTCGCTCGACGCGGCGAGCAGCACGGCCGACGGCGCCTGGGCGTCCGACGCATCGTCCGGAGCTGCGGCGAGCGTGCGCACGCCGTCGACGGCGCGGGTCGAGGCCACCGCGTCGCGGAAGCCGCTCTCGATGCCGCCGTTCAGCAACGGCGTCGCCGCTGGCAGCTGCTGCGCTTCGAGCTCTGCGACGATCGCCGACCCCGCGGGCACGAAGAGCACTCCCGGCTTGGTGCACAGCTGTCCGGCGCTGCCGGTGACCGAGGCGACGAAGTCGCGGGCGATCCCGGCGGCGTCCCGCTCGGCCGCGCGCTTCGTGACGAACGCGGGGTTCGTGCTGCCGAGCTCGCCGTAGAACGGGATGGGCTCGGGGCGCGACGCGGCGATGTCGAACAGCGCGCGCCCTCCCCTGACCGATCCGGTGAAGGCGGCGGCCTTGATGCCGGGCGCGCGCAGCGCACGCACGCCGGCCTCGGTGCCGTGGATCGTCTGGAAGAGCCCCTCGGGCGCACCGGCGGCCGCGAGAGCCGCCACGACGACATCGGTGGTCGCATCGGAGAGTTCGGGGTGCCCGGGGTGGGCCTTGAGCACCACGGCGTTGCCTGCGGCGAGCGCACTCGCGGTGTCGCCCCCGGCCACGGAGAACGCGAAGGGGAAGTTGCTCGCCGCGAACACGAGGGTCGTGCCGACGGGCTCGAGCTGACGACGCAGGTCGGGGCGCGGCGCACCCATCGGCCACTCGGCGTCTGCGTGGTCGATGCGCGCGTCGAGCCAGAGTCCCTCGGGCAGCATCTCGGCGAACATGCGCAGCTGGAAGCTGGTGCGACGCAGCTCGCCCCGCAGGCGCGCCTCGGCGAGGTGTGTCTCGCGCTGCGCGAGCGGGATCAGCTCGTCGGCGTGCTGGTCGAAAGCATCCGCCACGGCGTCGAGCGCCCGCGCACGATCGGCGATGGTGGCGCGCTTCCACTGTTCGGACGCGCGGCCTGCGCGATCGATGATCTGGTCGACGCGGTCGTCGGATGTGTCGTGCAAGGTCATGACTCCTCCTGGTTCGGATGGTGCGGCACGAGCGAGGCGAGGTCGCCCAGCGAGACGGGCACGCCCACCTGTCGATTGGTCAAGGATTCGAGGGCTGCGGCATCGACGTCGCCGCCGGTGCCGGTCGCGACGAGCTTCGAGAGGGCGAATCCGCACACCCTCCCCTGGCAGAGCCCCATGCCGGGTCTGGCGGTGACCCGCACGTCGCGTGCGTCGTCGGCGCGCAGCGCATCGACGGCGTCGGTCACCTCGGCGGCGGTGACCTCTTCGCAGCGGCAGATGTGGGTCTCGGGGGTCAGCCACCGGTCCCAGGCGGCGGGGACGGGGCTGGCTCGGTGCATGCCGATCGCGAAGCGCCGGCCGCGCTGCAGGCGTCGACGATGCCGCGCCATCGTCCGTGCGTCGGTGGGCACGCCGAGGTCGCGTGCGACGGCGGATCCGACGAGCTCGCCCTCGGCGCACGATGCGACGGCTCCGCTGATGCCGGTGACCTCGCCTGCGGCGAAGACGAGCGGATCGGAGGCGCGCAGGTCGTCGTCGACATCGATCACGAGCGATCCGTCGACGTCGATGCGGGTGCGCAGCCCGAGTCCGACCGCGAGTTCGAGCTGCGGGGTGAATCCCCAGCCGAACGCGACGAGGTCCGCGGCGACGGTGCGCGACGAACCGGGGCGGATGCGGCCTTCGCCATTGACGCGCGACAGCTCGACCTCGCTCACGCGACCGCTGCCGCGGACGGCACTGATCACGGTGCGTGTGCGGAAGGGCACGCGATGGCGCAGGAAGGTGGTGGCGTACCCGACGCCCTCCCACAGCTTGCCCGGCTCCTGCAGTGCGCGCAGCGGCGTCGCCGCCCAGCGCGAGAGCGCGTTGGCGTCGACCACCTCGACGACCTCGACTCCGGCCTCGGCGAGTCCTGCGGCGACCGAGAGCAGGAAGGGTCCGGTGCCCGCGACCACCGCACGGCGTCCGGCGCGCACCTGGTTCGCCTTCAGCATCGCCTGCACGCCTCCGGCGGCCATCACCCCGGGAAGCGTCCACCCGGGAACGGGCAGCTGCCGGTCGTAGGCCCCGGTCGCGATCACGAGTCGTCGCGCCCACGTGGTCCGCTCGGCGTGCGGCAGGGTGTCGGTGCCGCTCACCGCGCTCGTGCGCAGGGCGACCCGGTCGCCGTAGCCGTCGGTGCGCCACACCTGCCGCCCGGCGAGATGCCGGAGGCGGCCCGATGCCACGGCGGCCGACAGCCGATCGCGCAGGTCGGTGTAGTGACGCCAGTGGTGATGGCCGGTGCTCTCGGGCGCGGTGAAGGCGTCGCGGTGACGCTCGTCAGGGTGCCGCCAGTACTGGCCGCCGGTCTGGCGTCCGGCATCGATCAGCACGACCCGCAGCCCGTGCTCGGCGGCGACGACCGCCGCGCTCAGCCCGGCCGGGCCCGCACCGACCACCGCGACATCGGCGAGCGCGGTCTCGGTCGTCCGGTCGGTCCACTCAGCCATGCGAGTCCTCCGGATGCGACGACGCGGGGTGCGCCGGGGTCGACGCGGGGCGCGGCAGCGCCGACGCGGGACGCACCTCCGCCTCCGCCTCCGCCTCCGCGGGAGCCGACAGCGTCAGCGGCAACGTCAGCGGCAGCGGCTCGTCGGGATCAGCGCTGCGCACGTCCTGCCCCTCGCACGCCTCGACGAGACAGGCGCGCTGACTGCGTGCGCCGTCGACCGTGACGAGGCAGTCGAAGCACACCCCGATGCCGCAGAAGAGCCCGCGGGGAGCGCGGTCCCTGCGAGTCGTGCGCCACGAGACGATCCCCGCGTCCGCGAGGGCGGCACCGACCGTCTGCCCCGGGATGAAGGGCACGGGGGCGCCGTCGAACTGCAGGCTGGTGCGGGTCATGCGGCGACGAGCCCTTCGAGTCGATCGGGGCGGAAGGCGGTCAGGTCGAGATCGGTCGCCTCCGACCGCAGCGCCTGCGACAGCAGCTTGCCCGTGCCGACCGAGAGGCCGACTCCGGCGCCCTCGTGCCCGGCCGCGTGCCACAGGCCCGGCAGTCGCGCATCCTCGCCGATGGCCGGCAGGTGGTCGGGGCAGTACGGGCGGAATCCGGAGTAGGCGCGCTGCACGCCCACATCACGCAGCGCCGGGAACAGACCGAGCCCGCTCGCGGCGATGCGTGCGACGGCGTCGGCCGAGAACGACCGGTCGAACCCGACGCGTTCGCGGCTGGCGCCGAGCAGGATCGTGCCGCTCGGGGTGCCCTCGACGACGGGCGAGACCTGCAGCCCGGCATCCGAACTCGCGACATCGCCGACGTACTCCGCGGCGTAGACCTTGTGGTGCACCGTGATCGGCACCGGCTCGGTGACGAGCACGAACCCGCGTCGGGGCAGCACCGGCAGGTGCACGCCGGCGAGGGCGGCGAGCTCACCGCTCCAGGGCCCTGCGCAGTTCACGACGGCGCCGGCCGAGATGCGGCCGATCGAGGTGTCGACTCCCACGGCACGGCCGTGATCGGTGCGGATGCCGTGCACCGCCGTCCTGGTGTGCAGCTCGGCGCCGTGTGCGATCGCGAGGCGCAGGAGGTGGTGGGTGGCCAGCAGCGGCTGCACCTGCGCGTCGTCGGGGTAGAAGGCACCGCCGACGAGAGCGGGGTTGATGTAGGGCTCGACCTCGCGCAGCCCGGGGTTGCCGTCGATGATCTCGGCGCGGATGCCGAGCTCGCGCTGATGCCCGACGAGTGCGGTCAGTCCGGCCATGCTCGCGGCACTGCCGGCGACGACGAGACCGCCCTTGGACTCGAACTCCCACAGGGCGGCGTGCTCGGCGAGGTCTTCGCGCCACACCCGCTGCGAATACAGCGACAGCTCGAGCTCGGGGCCGACCTCCTTGTCGGAGACGAGGATGTTGCCCTCGCACCGACTGCTCGTGCCCGAGGCGATCGACCCGCGCTCGACGACGATCGTCCGCAGGCCCGCGGCCGCGGCGAAGTAGGCCGTCGCGGCACCGACGACTCCCGCCCCGACGACGACGACGTCGGCGCGCGCTGTCGATGAGCCCACTAGCCGTTCGCCTCCGAGGGGTGGGGCTCGCCCACCGTGTGCCCCGACCAGTCGCCCTTCACGTGCTCGATGTGCGCGACCACGAGCTCGCGCGCACGCACCGCGTCGCGGGACTCGATGGCATCCATGATCGTGTGGTGCTCCTTGGCGGAGCCGGTGAGGCGCCCGCGTTCGTACAGCTCCGCGAGACCGAACAGACGCGTCTGCGAGCGCAGCGACTGGACCAGCTGCGTGAGACGGGCGTTGCCCGCGTACTGCAGGATCGCGAGGTGGAAGTCGCTGTCCGCGCTCAGGTACTCGACGAGGTCGCCGCGTTCGGCCGCCTCGACGATGTCGTCGGCCTTGCTGCGGAGTTCGGCGAACGCGCTCTCGGGGATCAGCGGGGTCGCCTTCTCGACGGCCGGCGGCTCGAGGAAGAGTCGCAGCTCGGTGACCTCGGCGAGATCGTGGGACGACACCTCGGTCACCCGGAAGCCGCGGTTGGGCATCGCGACGACGAGCCCCTCGCGCACCAGGTCGAGCATGGCCTCGCGGATGGGCGTCGCCGACGTTCCGAACTCCTCGCCGAGGCTCGGCGCGGAGTAGACCCGCCCCGGCTGCATCTCACCGCTGATGATGGCCGACCGCAGCGCACGGGTCACCGTGTCGCGCACACTGGGCTGCTTGCTGAGTCGCACCAGGCTGCGCGTGTCAGTTCCGGACATCTGTGTTCCCCCTCCGAGGCGATGCATCAGCGCGGTGCGCCGAGCTCAGGATCCGCGCCACCACGGCGAGATCCTCCCAGCTCATGCCGACGCCGGTGTAGACGGCCGGTCGAGCCTGGCGGCGCACGAATGCACCCGCCACCAACTCTCCCAGATTCGTCAGGGGCTGCGTACCCGTCCTCCCGTGCGCGAGGTCGAGCGCCTGCAGCAGGTTGCCGTTCTCGCGCAGTGCGGATGCGCGGGCCTCGACCACCAGATCGGCGTCGGTGATGAGATCGGCGCCCAGTTCTCGGCGCTCGGCGCCGTGCGAGCCGATGGCCGCCACGACGGCGTGATCGCCGACATCGGCGCGGCCGAGAACCGGCACGTTCGACGAGGTGGCCGTGATGACGACAGCGGCGGCGCGCACGTCTTCGAGAGCACCGGATGCCGCGGCGATGCCATCGGCGCGGAGTCGCTCGATCAGTGCGGCGGTGCGGTCGGGGGAGCGGCCCACGATGCTCACCGTACCGACCGGCATCAGATCGACGAGCGTGCGCACATGTGCCTCGGCCTGCGGTCCCGACCCGAGCACCGCGAGCGACTCGATGCCGCCCCTCGGGCCGCGCGGATCGGCCTGCAGCATGCCGCGGATCGCGACCGCCGTGACCGCGGGGGTGCGCAGGGTCGTCAGGTGGGCCCCGTCGAGGATCGCGAGGGGACTCAGCGTCGCCGCGTCGAAGACGAGGTACCACGCCTGGATCGTGGGCAGACCCCGCGCGGTGTTGCGCGGGGCGATCGTCACGACCTTGATGCCGGCGTGCTCGGGCGACTGCGTCGGCATCAGCAGGAACTCGCCGCTGTCGAGCGGGCTGAACAGGCGAGGAGCGTCGGCCTCGATGTCGACCCCGTCGCGCAGCGCCGACGTGATGGCGTCGACCGCACCGCGGCGGTCGATCGCCGCATCGATCTCGTCGACGCCGATCACGGGAACCGACGTCACAGCACGAACCCCCGGGGGAACGGATCGCTGGGGTCGAGCATGTACTGCGCCGTGCCCGTCACCCACGCGCGGCCGGTGATCGTCGGGATGACGGCGGGGATGCCGGCGACCTCGGTGGTCTCGACGAGGCGGCCGGTGAAGCTCGTGCCGATGAACGACTCGTTGACGAAGTCCTGATCGAGCGGCAGCTCGCCCCGCGCGTGCAGCTGAGCCATGCGCGCGCTCGTGCCGGTGCCGCAGGGCGAACGGTCGAACCACCCGGGGTGGATGGCCATCGCGTGCCGCGAGTGCACCGCGGTCGACCCCGGCGCCTTCAGGTAGACGTGGTGGCAGCCGCGGATGGTGGGGTCGACCGGGTGCACGGGTTCGCCCGTCGCCTCGATCGCGTCCATGATGGCGAGTCCCGCCGCGAGCAGCTCGTCCTTGTGCGCGCGGTCGAAGGGCAGCCCGATCTGCTCGAGCGAGACGATCGCATAGAAGTTGCCGCCGAAGGCGAGGTCGTACTCGACGGCGCCGAGCCCCGGCACGTCGACGACCTGGTCGAGCGCGACGACGAACGACGGCACGTTGCGCAGGGTGACGCTGTCGGCGTGCCCGTCGGACACGTGCACGTCGGCGATCACGAGACCTGCCGGGGTGTCGAGCCGGATCGTGGTGACCGGCTCGACGACCGGCACCATGCCCGTCTCGACGAGCACGGTCGCCACGCCGATCGTGCCGTGCCCGCACATGGGCAGGCAGCCCGACACCTCGATGTAGAGCACGCCGACGTCGGCATCGGGTCGCGTCGGCGGCTGCAGGATCGCGCCGCTCATCGCACTGTGACCGCGGGGCTCGTTCATCAGCAGCAGGCGCAGGTCATCGCTGTTCGCCATGAACCACTGCCGGCGCTCCTCCATGGTCGACCCCGGCATCACTCCGACGCCGCCGACGATCACCCGCGTCGGCATCCCCTCGGTGTGGGAGTCGACGGCGTGGAAGACGCGTTGTGCTCGCATGTGTCGTCTCTCCGGATCAGCGGTAGCCCTTGGCCAGAACGGCCTCGGTGTCGGCGATGATACGCGTGCGCACCTCGTCGGGAAGCGGCAGGCGCGGCGGGCGGGTCGTGATGCCGGCGGGTGCGACTCCGGCGACCTCCTGCGACAGCTTGATCGCCTGCACGAACCAGGTCTTCGAGTCCCAGCGCAGCAGCGGGTGCAGGTCGCGGTACATCTCGTGCGCCTTGGCCCAGCTGGCGGGGTCGCCCGAGGTCGACAGGTTGTAGAGCTCGACGGTGGATGCCGGGATCGCGTTGGGGTAGCCGGCGACCCAGCCGACGGCACCGTTGATGCCGAGCTCGAGCACGACGTCGTCGGATCCGATCGAGATGTCGAGGCCCGGCGCGAGCTCGCGGATCGCGTAGGCGTTGCGCACGTCGCCCGAGAACTCCTTGACCGAGACGATGAGTCCCTCGTCGAACAGGCGCGCGAGCAGCTCGGGACGCAGGTCGATCTTCGTGTCGATGGGGTTGTTGTACGCGAGGATCGGCAGCCCGACGGCGGCGACGCGACGGTAGTGGTCGACGACCTCGTCATCGCTCGCGCGGTAGGCGTTCGGGGGCAGCAGCATGACGGCGGGTGCGCCGTGCTCGGCGGCGTGCTCGGTGAAGCGCACGCTCTCCATCGCTCCGTATGCTCCGACGCCGGGAATCACGGCCACGCCCTCTGGCGACGCCTCGACGGCGGTGAGGTAGACGCGCTTGCGCTCCTCCTCCGTGAGGGTCTGATACTCGCCGAGCGAGCCGTTGGGGATGATCCCCGTCACGCCGTTGTCGGTGGTGAAGCGGATGTGCTCGGCGTAGGCGTCGTAGTTGACGGAGAAGTCCGGATTGATCGGCAGCGTGGTCGCGAGGTTGACACCGTGCCACGGCTTCTTTTCGGTCATGAGTCAGAACTCCTGTGCTGTCGGCGCCCCTCGGCACCAGAGTGATGGATTAGTACAATTGCAATGTTAGTGGGTGGGGACTGCCCTGTCCACGAAACGATCCGATCGGTCACGAGCCGTCACCCCGTGACGGCAGAATAAGCCTCTGACGGGCCTCTTCGTTGCCCGCGCGGTCGGTCGCCGCGAACTCGACGACCTGCTCCTCGTCGCTGAGCGCGCGAGTGAACGCCTCCTGGAACGTCGCCCAGAAGGTGCCGGGGCCCTCCCACTGGATGCGCTCGACCCCCGACACGTCGTCGGTCGCCGTGAGGGTGATCTCGACGCTGGATCCGAGACGGCGGACCGTGGCGCGGGAGACGGGGGCTCCCGTGTCGACCGCGAAGTCGCGAGCCGCGTGGCCGGTGGCACCCGCGGCATCCGTCGCGCGCGCCCTGACTTGATGCTCGCCGTCGCCGGGCAGCGGGAAGGGCCCGGTGTACGGTATCCATCCGCCGTCGCCCACCGACACCTCGACCTGCAGGCCGCCGGCCCCGGCGAGATCGTCGGCCACGAGGGTGACCGTCGGCAGCTCGGTGAACCAGCCGGACGGCGCCGGGATGATGTCGGTCGCGATCGCGAGCGACGGCGCGAGGGGCGCCTGGGCCAGCGAGCGCGGGATGCTCCACTCGACCACGGGGATGCCGTCGGCGCCGACGCTCTCGACCCACGTCACCAGGGCGGCATCGGTGTCGCGCACCGCGCCGCGGGGGTGCCCGCCGAGACCGTCGACGTCGGCGGCCGCGGCCGCCTCGAGCACCCGGGTCAGCTCGGTCTGCGCGAGGAGTCCGTCGCGACGGGCGGCGCTCGCGGTCTCGCCGACCCGGTCGAGGAACGCGGCGCGGGTCTGCGGCGCGGGCTCACGCCACACGTCGTCGAGCAGCGACGAACCGTCCTGCCGCAGACGCACCGGCACGTCGGTCCCGGCTCCGGCGAACGCGATGTCGGCCCCCGACGCCCGCACGTACATGTGGTACCTGTCGTCGCTGCCCGTCCAGACGGGCTCGAAGCGCACCCCGGCGATCCGCACCGCGCCGTCGGCCCGCAGCGCGGCCTCGACGTCGGCGGCGGACTCGGCGTCGTCGGCCCGCAGCGACCCGTCGAGGCGCCGTCGCTGCGTGAGCGGAAGGTCGAGGGTGGTCGTCGCATCCGACCGGGCGACCAGCACCGACGGACCGAACTCGATCGACTGCAGCGTCGCGTCATCGGGTGTCGGCACGGCACGCAGCGAGGCGTGCGTCTCGATGCGGAGGACGTCGCCCGACGTCCAGCGGCGACGCACGACCAGGTGGTCGTCTTCGACAGGAGCCGAGATCGTCTCGTCGCCGACGCGGAGGGTCGGGGCGCCGATCGCCCACTCGGGTACACGGATGCGCAGGGTCAGGGGCGTGCCGTCGACGAAGTCGTCGTCGCCGGCGATGCGCAGCTCGGTCGTGCCGCCGAAGGGCTGCGTCGTCTGCATCCGCACCGTCACGTGCTGCTCGCGCCAGTCGAGCGTGGCCGGCACGAAGAGCGCGACCCAGAGTTCGTCGTCCGCATCGGCATCCGCCTCCGACGCGGTGAAGAAGACGGTGTCCTGATACTTCACGTGGTTCTCGAGCCCGGTGCCGCCGCAGCAGGTGCCGACGTTGTCGAACTCGGCGACCGCCCCGGGGTTCACCGGGAACATGTACGTCACCTCGGGGCTCGTGTCGGAGTCGACGTCGCGCCGCGAGGCGAGGATGTGATTCAGCATCCCGCGCTCGTAGTAGGCGAGGAACCGTGCGTCGCGGGTGAGGGCGAACAGCTGTCGCGCGATCTTGAGCAGATTGTAGGTGGCGCAGGTCTCGGCGTTGCGATGCCCGATGTCGCCCGCGACGGTGTCGGGCGCACCCCACAGCTCGCTCTCGCCCGTGCCGCCGTGCGCGAAGGTGCGACCGGGCACGATCCGATCCCAGAGGCCGAGCACGGCGTCGAGGTAGCGGCGCTCGCCGGTGAGGTCGTATTCGTGGAGGTAGCCCAGCAGCTGCGGCAGGTGCTGGTTCGCGTGCATGTCGGCGAGCACGTCACGGCGGTCGGCGCCGGCCGCGAGCAGGTCGTCCTGGTCGAAGAGCCGTGCGACCTCGAGGAAGAGGGGCTCGTCGGCGACGACGCTCAACCGGGCCATCGTCTCGTTCATGCCCCCGTACTCTCCGGCGATGTACAGCGACCACATGCGCTGGATCCGCTCGTGGTCGAGTCGGGTCAGGCGGTGCGCCACCCAGTGGCCCATCGAGACGGCGATGTCGCGCGCCTCGGTGCTGCCGGTCAGCTCGTAGGCGTCGAGCAGGCCGGCCATGATCTTATGCGTCGTGTAGTACGGCGCCCAGATCTCGCCGTACGGCGCGTAGTCCTCGAGTCGCGAGAACTGCCATTCGCCGTAGGCGGCGAGAAAGCCGGGGTGCGAGAACCGGCCGGTGGCGGCGAGCGCACGCTGCACCTCGCCGAGCCCTGCGACGAACTCGTCGACCTTGGCGCGCAACGTCTCATCGCGCTCCCCCGCGCAGGCGAGCGAGAGCATCGACAGGAAGTGACCGGCATAGTGCCCACGCAGCAGGTTCGCGGTCTGCGCGCTCTCCCGCCCGGGGTAGTCGTGCTCGCCCCACGCCTGCTCGCGCGGGTGGCCGAAGTCCTCCCAGTTGCCGGGAGCCAGCGCGCCCCGGGTGTCGAGACCCGCGTTCGCGCGGAAGACGGCGAGCAGACGATCCACCGGATACACGCGCGCCAGGTGCAGCATCTGGTCGCGGGCTCGAGCGAAGACGCTGTCGTCGCCGAGGCGCACGCGATCGAGGGGGAAGGGCCGCAGCCGCGCGGACGAGAGGATGCCGGACGACCCCGTCGTTCCCCCGGCGCGGTCGGTCCGCCCTTCGACGCGGTCGGTCGCCGCGCCCCAGGCCATCGCGTTGCCCCGGATCATCGCGACGCCCACTGGCGCCGCGTCCACTCCTCGATGCCGGCGGCGTCGATGGGGAGGGCGTCGGAGAGCACATCGGATCCGGTGGGGGTGACGAGGATGTCGTCTTCGAGGCGCACGCCGATGCCGCGCAGCTCGGGCGGCAGCGTCAGGTCGTGCGCGTGGAAGTACAGGCCGGGCTCGACCGTCATCACGACGCCCGGCTCGAGGTCGGCGCCCATGTAGTCCTCGTAGTGCGCCTGGCTGCAGTCGTGCACGTCGAGACCGAGGTGGTGGCCGATGCCGCACGCGAGGTAGCGCCGGTGCTGCTGACCCTGCGGCGACAGCGCCTCGTCGACCGAGACCGGCAGCAGACCCCAGTCGTGGAGTCCCTGCGCGACGACCTGCATCGAGGCGAAGTGGAAGTCGAGGTAGGCGGTGCCCGGTCGGATCTGCGCGAGACCCGCGCGATGCGCCTTCTCGACGAGGTCGTGCACCTCGCGCTGCGCCGAGCTGAACGATCCCCGTGCCGGCACCGTGCGCGTGACGTCGGCGGTGTAGAGCGAGCGGGCCTCGACACCCATGTCGAGCAGCAGCGCCTGATCCGGATGGATCGGGCCGTCGCAGCGCACCCAGTGCAGGATCGGCGCATGCGCACCCGAGCCGACGATGGTCGAGTATCCGGGACCGTTGCCGTGCGTGCGCGCGTGCCGGTCGAAGGTGCCCTGCAGCCAGCGCTCGCCAAGACCGTCCGAGATCGCGCGCGGGATCTCGGCGACCACCGCGGCGAAGCCCGAGACCGTCGCATCGATCGCCAGCCGCAGCTGACCGATCTCCCAGTCGTCCTTCACCATGCGCAGGCGCGAGAGGGTGCGCTCGAGATCGGCCGAGACCTCGAGGTCGTGCGCGGCGGCCAGCGCCCCGGCCGAGCGGGCGGCGAGCGCACCGCGCAGATCTGCGGCGCGGGCAGACAGCGCCTCGAGGGGCTCGACCGTCACCTGCAGCTCGTCCGCCCATTCCGCGAGGCCCGCCGACGGGCCGACCCAGAGCTCGCCGTGCAGCGCATCGCTGAAGAACCCGTCGTCGCCGGGGCGGAAGGGCGCGGGCATGTAGAGCACGGCGTCGTGACCGCCCGGGCGCGCCCACATCACGAGGGTGGCCTCTTCGGTCTGGCATCCCGTCGCCCAGACGAAGCTGCTGTCGGCACGGAATCCGTACGAGGAGTCGTCGTTGCGCACCGGGGCGATTCCCGAGCTCAGCACGAGGGTCGTGCCCGGCATGGCCGCGCTCAGTCGTTCGCGATGCGCGGCCGCGGCCTGCGCGCTCCCCTGCGGCAGGTCGGGACGCGTCGGGACGTCGTCCCACCCCTGCGCGATGAACTCGCGGAAGGCGGGGATCTGCGCCAGCTTCGGATAGCGGGTTCCCGCATAGGGCGGGCGTGCTCCGGTGGTCGTGTCGGTCATGCGCGCTCTCCTCCGCGGTCTCTGATGAGTTCTCTCAGGCGCGTCAGCGTGCGGCCCGAGGAGATCCCGTCGTGTTCGTATTCGTTCGTCACCCAGTACTGGGAGTTGCCGACGCCCTTCAGCGTCTCGAGCTGCAGACCCGCATCGACGAACATGTCGTCGAAGTAGACGACCGCGGCCACCGGCACCTCGTTGCGCTGCAGAGCGGCACGGTCGTAGAGGGGCGACCAGTCGGTCTTCGCGGCGAGCCGGTCGACCGCGGTGCGGAAGCCGCGCAGCAGTCGCACCTCGTCGAACATCCAGGGGAACGCCATCTCGCCGGTGAACAGCAGCGGCCGACGCGCCTCGTCGAACTGCGGGCGCCGCTCGCGCTCGGCCTGCGCCGCCCACGCGGTCGCACCGCTCTGCTCATCGCCGTAGATCGATTCCTGCAGGGTCCAGAACAGGGGGTTGCCGGCGCTCGACGACAGCGTCATCACGTCCTGCAGGAACGCCGTCGACAGCTGCCCTGGGCGCACGAAGGCCTTCTCGACCAGCCAGTGCAGCCGCTCGAACCCCGGCTTCATGCCGAAGTCGATGCCCAGTGACTGAAAACGGCGCACCGTCAGCAGGTCGCCGTCGGGCAGGCGCACGTCGCCCTCCGCCAGCCGGTCGGCGATCCGCGCGACGGCGGCCTCGTCGTCGGGGAAGCGGCGGTAGAACTCGGCCGTCTTGGTCTCGACCCGCTCGAACGTGCGGCGGTAGACCTCACTCGCCCGCGGCGGCATGCCGGGCACCCCGCCGCACACGTAGCTCGCCGTCAGCCCCTCGGAGGCGAACGACAGGTAGGTCATGGTGATCCAGCCGCCGAAGCTCTGCGCGAGAGTCGCCCAGCGTCGGCCGTCGTACAGGTCGGTGCGCACGTGCTCGAGATCGCGCACGATCGAATCCGCACGGAAGCAGGCCAGGTACGCGCCGCCCGCATCGCCGCGCTCGGCGACGATCGCGGCATCCAGCGGCGTGCTGAGTCCCGTGCCCCGCTGGTCGACGAGCACCACGCGGTAGTCGCGCAGCGCCTCGTCGATCCAGCCGTCACGACCGAGCGGTCGGGGGTTCGCGCCGCCGGGTCCGCCCTGCAGATAGGTGAGCAGCGGACGATCGGCGGTGTCGGCATCGGGGTCGACGAGCTCACGCACGAACAGCTCGATGGTCTCGCCGTCGGCGGCGTTCCAGTCGAGGGGCACCGCCGTGCGGTACTCACGGACGCGGATGCCGGGCAGCATGTACTGCGCCGTCGGCGTGCGGGTCATCGGGTCTCCTCCGTGGTCGGCTCGGCGGTCGCGGCGGGCGTGCCGGCGGGCGCCGCAGGCGCGGCGGGCGTGCCATCCGGCGCGGCATCCGGCGTCCGGCCCGCACGTGCGGCCTCGGCCGCACGGCGCCGCGCATCCCACTCCGGGTTGATGCGCGGCACGGCCTTGAGCAGCGTCTTCGTGTACTCGTGCTCCGGACGCTCGAAGATCGCATCGCGCAGGCCCGTCTCGACGATCGCGCCCTGCGACATCACGGCGACGCGGGTCGCGATCTGACGCACGACGGCCAGGTCGTGCGCGATGAAGAGGTAGCCGAACCCCTCGTCCGACTGCAGGTCGCGCAGCAGGTTGATGACCTGCGCCTGCACCGACACGTCGAGGGCCGACACGGCCTCGTCGCAGATGACGAGCTTGGGCCGCACGGCCAGTGCCCGGGCGATGCCGATGCGCTGCGCCTGTCCGCCGGAGAACTGCGCCGCGTAGCGCTCGGAGTGCATCGGATCGAGACCGACGCGCTCCATCAGCTCGCGGGTGAAGGCGCGCGCGCCGCCGGGGATCTTGCGCCCCTGATAGACGAGCGGCGCCGTCACCAGGCGTTCGACCGTGTGCTTGGGGTTCAGCGACGAGTACGGATCCTGGAAGATCACCTGCACGGCTCCGCGGAACTCCCGCAGCTCACCGCCCTTGGCGCGGGTCACGTCGGCGCCCTCGAACTCGAGCTTTCCGCTGGTGGCGTCCATCAGGCGGGCGACGAGTCGGGCGGTCGTGGACTTGCCCGATCCCGACTCGCCGACCACGGCGAGCGTCTCGCCGCGGTGCACCTCGAGCGAGACCTCGTCGACCGCGCGGAACGTCTTCGCCCTACCCAGGGGGCCGGCGGATCCCGTCGCGAACTCCTTCACCAGATCGGTGCCGCGGAACAGCGGCGTCTCGGTGGTCATCGTGTGCTCCTCCCGGGGGCCGGCATCGCGCTGTCATGGGGCAGCGTGATCTCGGTGGTGCGCAGCACCCCGATCTCGTCGTCGATGCGCGGCACCGCATCGAGCAGCCGCCGGGTGTAGTCGGCCTGCGGGTCGCTGAAGACCTGCTCGACCGACCCGCGTTCGACGGTCTCGCCCGCACGCATCACGACGATCTGATCGGTGACCTCGCTCACGACGGCGAGGTCGTGGGTGATGAGGATGAGCCCTGCCCCGGTCTCGCCGCGGATCTCGTCGAGCAGATCCAGGATCTGCGCCTGCACCGTCACATCCAGCGCGGTGGTCGGCTCGTCGGCGATGATCAGGTCGGGTTCCATGCTCAGCGCCATGGCGATCATGATGCGCTGGCGCATGCCGCCCGAGAACTGGTGCGGGTAGTGGTCGACGCGGCGGGCGGCGTCGCGGATGTGCACCCGCTCCATGGCCTCGATCGCGACCGCCCGCGCCTGCGGCCGCGAGACGCCGCTGCGGTGCGAGAGGTAGGCCTCGGCGATCTGCGTGCCGACCCGGTAATACGGGTTCAGCGACGACAGCGGATCCTGGAAGATCATCGCGATGCGGTCTCCACGGACCCGACGCTTCTCGCGCTCGGGCATGCCGAGCAGCTCGGCGCCGTCGAAGCGCACCGACCCGGTGGCCGTGCCGCCCTTGGGCAGCAGGCCCATGATCGCGAGGCTCGTCATCGACTTGCCCGATCCCGACTCGCCGACGATGCCGAGCGCGCCGCCCCGCGGCACGTCGAACTCGAGGTTCTTCACGACGTTCACAGGACCCTGCGCGGTGCGGAACGAGACGGTGAGGTCGCGCACCGACAGCAGCGGGCCGCTGCCGGTGCCGCTCTCGGGCGCGGTGCCGCTCGACACCGCCGTGGCCTCCGGAGATCCGGTGTTCTCGGTGCCGCTCATGCGGATGCCCCCGTTCTGACGCGCGGATCGATGGCGGTGTAGAGCAGATCGACGACCATGTTGCCGATGATCACGAAGAACGCCGACAGCAGGGTGACGGCCATGATGACCGGCTGGTCGTTGGCGGTGATCGAGTCGGCGGTGAGCTTGCCGACGCCGTTGAGGCCGAACACCGTCTCGGTGATCACGGCGCCGCCGAGCAGGCCCGCGACATCCATCCCGAAGATCGTGACGATCGGGGTCAGTGCCGGGCGCAGCGCGTGGCGACGCCAGACGAGCCCGGGCTGCAGACCCTTCGCCCGCGCGGTGCGCACGAAGTTCTCCTGCAGGGTGTCGATCACGTTGGCGCGGGTGAGGCGCGTGTAGACCGCCGCGTAGCCGACCGCGAGCACGATCCACGGGAGGATGAAGTTGAGGAACCACTGGCCGGGATCATCCGCGAACGCCACCGCCTGCGGGAACGGCAGCCAGCCGAGCGCCACCACGAAGATGAACTGCAGGGCGAGGGCGAGCACGTAGTTCGGGATCGACATCGAGCCGAGCGTGAGACCGGCGAAGAAGCGGTCGAGGAACTTGCCTTCCTTCACCGCGCTGAGCACACCGGCGGCCACGCCGCCGAGCAGCCAGAGCACCGCCGCACCGATCGCGATCGTCGCGGTGATGGGCAGTCGCTGCACGATCATGTCGCCGACGAGCTGGCTGGTCTGGAACGAGTAGCCCAGGCACGGAGCCGCGCACTCGACGGCGGCACCGGCGACCTCGAACGTGCGGCCGGTGAACAGACCGCCGAGGTAGCCCCAGAACTGGGTCCAGAACGGCTGGTCGAGTCCGAGGTTCACCCGGATCTGATCGATGCGCTCGGGGGTGCAGTTCTTGCCGCAGATCTGCACGGCGGGGTCGGCCGAGAGCAGGAAGAAGATCGCGTAGGTGAACAGGGTCACCAGGAACAGCACGATGATCATGCCGAGCAGGCGGGAGCCGACGATGCGGATCATGAGCGGGCCTCCCCACTGGTGGCGATGGTGCGGATGCGGTCGCCCAGCGTCGTGAACGAGAGCACCAGGAGGAAGAGGAACGCTCCGGGGATCACGAAGTACATCGGGTCGACGGCGTACCACGGGGTCGCGGCGGCGATCATCTGGCCCCAGCTCGGGGTCGGCGGGACGACGCCGACGCCGAGGAACGACAGCCCCGCCTCGGTGCCGATGTAGCCGGGAACCGCGAGGGTCGCCATCACGATGATGGTGGACTGCAGGTTGGGCAGGATCTCGCGGAAGATGATCCGCACGCTGGTCGCACCCGACGCTTTGGCGGCCTCGACGAACTCGCGCTCCTTGAGCGAGAGGGTCTGCGAGCGCACGATGCGGGCGAGATACGGCCAGCCGAACAGCGAGATGACGACGACGAGAAGGAAGACGCGGTTGTCGGCGGGGAGCGCCGACAGGATCGCGATCATGAAGATGAGGGCGGGGAACGCCATCAGGAACTCCATGACGCGCGAGATGACGAGGTCGACGAGCCCGCCGAAGTAGCCGGCGAGCAGGCCCATCACGACGCCGATCACCGTGGTGAGCAGCGTCGCCGACAGGGCGATGGTCATCGAGACGCGGGCGCCGTAGGCGATGCGGGCGAAGATGTCGCGGCCGCTGCCGGGCTCGACGCCGAACCAGTGCTCGGCGCTGATGCCGCCGAAGGGTCCGATCGGGATCGCCCCGAGGTTGGGGTCGATGGCCGACTGGTCGAACTTGTACGGCCCCCATCCGCTCAGCATCGTCAGCAGCGGCGCGAAGATCGCCATCAGGATGATGAGCAGGATGTAGGTGCTGGAGAGCATGGCTCCCCAGTCGGTCAGGAACGCGCGGAGCAGCCGCCGGCCAGAGGCCGGGGGTGACTCCAGTGTCGTGTCGAGACTGGAGTCACCCGCCGGCGTGGCTTCGGACTCGAGCGATGTCGAGCTGAAGGTCATGCTCAGCCCTTCGAGGGGTCCTTGAGACCGATGATCGTCAGGTCCGTCAGGTTGGTGCTCGGGTAGTAGCCGGCGATGTTCTCACCGGGCAGGAAGATGCCCTTGCTGAAAACGAGCGGTGCCACGGGCGAGAGCCCCATGATCTGCTCGTCGAGGTCGCCCCAGGCGGTCTTCGCCTCGTCGACGTCGGTCATCGCGGTGATCTCATCGATGCGGTCGTTGATGGCCGGGTCGTTGATCTGGGCGAGGTTGGAGTTGCCCTTCTCGAAGATGTTCCGTCCGTCGAACAGCGGCGGGATGATCGTGCTGGCGCTCGAGGCCCAGTCCGGGCACCATCCGGTGATCGCGGCGTCGTTCTGCTGCGAGGGGGTGCCGATCGTCTCGTAGTAGATCGAGGTGTCGATGACGTTGAGGTTCACCGTGATGCCGAGCGGCTCGAGAGCCTGCTGGATCGCCTCGGCCTGGCCCTGCATGAGCGGCTGCGAGCGGATGTCGAGGGTGAACTCGAATCCGTCCGAGAGACCCGCCTCGTCGAGCAGCTCCTGCGCCTTCTCGGTGTCGCCCTTGTCGCCCTCGCTCTCCCAGAGGTTGAAGTCCTTGAAGCTCGAGACCACCGGCGGGATGATCGTGTACGCCGGATCGGCGAGCTGCGTGCCGCCCGAGGCGTTGACGAGTGCCGAGCGGTCGATCGCCCAGTTGATCGCGTTGCGGACGTTGACATCGTCGAACGGCGCCTTGGTGGTGTTCATCGACATGTAGGTGGTGCAGAAGGCGTCGGCGGTGATCGCGCGGTCCTTCAGCTGCGGCGTCTGCAGACGAGGCAGGCTCGCCGCGCTGACCGTGCCGGCGATGGCGTTCTGATCGTCGCTCTGACCGGCGATCATGCGCTCGTCGATCGTGGCGGGGTCGATGCCGATCTCGAACTCCCAGGAGTCGGGGTAGGCCTTGCGCACGTCATCCGTCTTGTCGTCCCAGTACTCGTTGCGCTCGAGCACGATCGAGCTGCCGGGGGTGTACTCGGCGAGCGTGTAGGGGCCCGAGGCGATGACGTCCTTGATGAACTCGTCGCCGGCGCCGGTGCCCTCGGGGAAGGGGACGGCGTTGGGCTGCGCGAGCACGTTGTCGAACTCGGGGAACGGCTTCTTCAGGTGGAAGACGATGGTCTTGTCGTCGGGCGTCTCGATCGTGGGCAGGTCGCCCGTGACGTACGGGCCCTGGTAGCCCTCAGGGGCGTCGATGACCTGACGCAGGTAGGGCGAGCCGATGCCGACCTGGGGGTCCCACGAGCGCGAGATGCCGAACTTCATCGCCTCGGACGTGATGGGGGTGCCGTCGTCGAAGAAGATGTCGTCCTTGAGCGTGTACGTCCAGGTCAGGCCGTCGTCCGACGCCTCACCGAGCTTCTCGGCGAGATCGGGCACGATCTTGTTCGGGTCGTCGGCGTCACCGGCGGCCTGCATGGTGAGGCCGCGGTAGATGAGGCGGTAGAACGCGTTGACGCCGCCGTCGAACCCACGGGACGGGTCGAGGTACGAGAAGTCGGCGTTCTGCAGCATGTGCACGGTGCCGCCCTTCTCGGGGGTGCCACCCGTGCCGGGCTGGGAGGCGTCGGAACCGCCTCCGCCGGCAGAGCAGCCGGTGATGAGCAGAGCGGATGCGGCGGCCACGGCGATGAACCCGGGGAGCCTCTGAGATGCGGTCACGAGACCAGACCTTTCTGTCGTTAGCGCCATTGCGAATGGTTTCCATAGAACCCCATGACAGTGCAATGTACAACTGTACTGGTGAGACTGTTTTAGCCGAGGTTCGAGAGGAGTGGCGATCTTGTAACAGGATCGTCACGTGGGATCGCGGATTCTACGCCCGCGGAAAGACACGAGAAGCCCGCCCGTTGAGCGAGCGCAGCGAGACGAAACGCGCAGCGTGCTCAGCGGCGCAGTGCGGCCAACGGGTCGACCTCTGGCGTGCTCAGCGCCTGCGCCACCCGGTTCTTCGCGCTGACCAGGTGCGTGCGGAAGAGCTCGGCGAGCCCCTCGGCATCCTGCGCGCGCAGGGCCGCGATCATCTGGCGATGCTCGCTGTCGGCCTGTCCGCGTCCGCCCAGCTGGTCGATGTTCTCCTGCGTGTACGGCTGAACCGCCGCGAGCAGGCTGCGGAGGATCTCCTGGGTGCGGGGCAGCCCGGCCGCCGCATGCAGGCGGTTGTGGAACTCGAAGTTCGCTCGCATCCACCGTCCGACGTCCTGCTGCGCCTCCATCTCGCCGACCAGCTCGTCGAGTCGCGCGAGCTCCGCCCCGGTGATGTGCGCGACGATCTGCGTCACGATCGTGGGCTCGAGCTTGATGCGCAGGTCGTAGAGCTCTTCGAGTTCGGCACGGTCGAGACGGCGCACCGATGCTCCGCCTCCCGGCGTCATCTCGACCAGGCCCTCGGTGGCCAGAATGCGCAGCGCCTCTCGCACCGGAGAACGGCTCACCTCGAACCGGCGGGCGAGGTCCTCCTGGATCAGCGGAGACCCGGGCGTGATCACCTTCTCGCGAATCGCGGCAGCGATCCGCTCGGCGATCACTTCGGGACTCATCGTCGCAGCCATGCGGAACTCCTCACCGTGGCGCCGTCTTCTTGACAACGGCCAGAACCACAGTCATAGTATCCACTGTACACACTGGATACAGTGGATACAGGTCACAGAGAAGTGAATCGATAGGAGCCTCTGCAATGACGCACGATCATCGGCGCCGGCCCTCGCGCCTGCTTTCCACAGCAGTCGTCGCGACGGCGGCCGCCCTCGTCCTCTCCGCCTGCGGTCCCGCAGAAGGACCGTCCGGCGATGCATCGACCGGCGGCGAGCCGCAGACCGGAGGCACCCTGACGGTCGCCCTCTCGGCCACGCCCGCCATCATCGACCCGTTCGCCACGAGCCTCCAGGCCGACTGGGTCATCGCGCGCCAGGTGTGCGAGCCGCTCTTCGACGTCTCGACGACCTACGAGGTGGGCCCCGTGCTCGCCGACGAGATCACCGACGAGGGCGATGGGCTCTACAACATCGTGCTGCGCGAGGGCGTGACGTTCCAGAACGACGAGCCCTTCACCTCGAAAGACGTGATCGCCAGCCTCAACCGCTACTTCGAGACTCCGGGCAACGGATCGATCCTCGCCTCGCTGACCGAGTCCGTCGAGGCCGTCGACGACACGACGGTCGCGATCCGACTCAACACCCCGAGTCCCCTGCTGCCCACGCTCCTCACGACCGCGTACATGATGCCGGCGAGCGTCGTCGAGGGTCGTCCCGCGTCCGACGCGGTCGACGAACTCGTCTGCACCGGTCCGTACACGGTGTCCAGCTACGCCGCCGACGGCGATGTGGTGCTGGACCGCTGGGACGGATACCAGAAGCGCTCCGAGGCGCCCGACGGAGGGCTCGGAGCGAAGGAGGCGTACGCCGATCAGATCGTCTTCACGCCGATGCCGGAGGCCTCCACCCGCCGCCAGGCGACCGAGTCCGGCCAGATCGACATCGGCGGGGTCATCCCCCTCGACGACTACGACTCCGTCGTCTCGGGCGGCCAGGCCCAGGCGATCCTCCTCAGCCCCACCTCGGGATCGACGGTGGTCTTCAACAAGGCCCAGGGCATCATGAGCGATGTGAAGATGCGCGAGGCCTTCCTGGCCGCGCTCAACATGGACGACATCATGCTCGCCGCGTTCGGCAACCCGGAGTTCTTCACGGTCGACGGCAGCTTCATCCCCGCCACCAACGAGTTCTGGGCGACGGATGCCGGAGCCGAGGCCTACAACGCGCAGGACGTCGACCGCGTCAAGGACCTCCTGGACGAGGCCGGATACGACGGCGAGCCGATCGTCTGGCTGACGACCAAGGAGGACCCGTCCTGGTACGGTCCCGCCCTGCCCGCCCAGCAGCAGCTCAAGGAAGCCGGCATCAACATCGACCTGCGGGTCCTCGATCGCGCCACGGTGATCCAGCAGCGCACCGACCCCGCGGCCTTCGACCTCTTCTCGTCCGGCATCCCGACCTATGCCGACCCCGTGCTGCTGCCCTACCTGCAGCAGACCTTCCCCGGGTCGTGGGCCTCGACCGAGCGTGACGAGCTCCTCACGGCGCTGTCGACCGAGTCCGACGCCGACGCCCGCAAGTCGACCTGGGAGGAGATGCAGACACTGGTGTACGCCGATCTGCCCTTCCTCAAGTTCGGCACGTCGCGCCCGCTGGTGATCGCCTCGAACCGGACGTACGCCGATCGCCCCGACGAGCTGGCCAGCCTCTACTTCAACGTCTGGGTCGACCAGAAGTAGCAGACGCCCGTCAGATCCGCAGAGACCAGGAAGGCATACCGATGTCCGAGATCGATGTCGCGAGAACCGACGCCGTCGCCCAGGAGGCCGCGCGGGTCGCCGCACCCCCGCGGGTGCTGCACCGCCTGCTCCGACGCCCGGCCGCGGTGTGCGCCCTGGTGATACTCCTGCTGATGGCGGGGGCGGCCCTGCTCGCCCCCGTCATCACCGGAGACCCGAACGCCTTCGTGGCGGTCGACCGGCTCAGGCCCCCGTCGTTCTCGCAGATCTTCGGCACCGACAATCTGGGCCGCGACGTCTACTCCCGCACGGTGTTCGGCGCGCAGGCGTCGCTCACCGCAGGAATCGTGACGGCCCTCATCACCACGGCCATCGGGGTGGTCCTCGGCATCCTCGCCGGCATGTTCCGGTGGTTCGACGCGATCGTGATGCGCATCGTCGACGGCGTCATGTCGTTCCCCATCATCGTCCTGGCGCTGTCGATGACCGCGATCCTGGGCCCGGGGCTCGGCACCGTGATCCTCGCGATGGTGATCGTCTTCGTCCCCGGCATGACCAGGGTCGTGCGCAGCACCGCGCTCGTGGCGAGCGGCCTGCCCATGGTCGACGCCGCGCGTGCGGTGGGGGCGAGCGGTGCACGCATCTTCTGGAAGTACGTGCTGCCGCAGTGCTCCACGCCGATCCTCGTGCAGGCCGCCATCACCTTCACCACCGCCGTGCTGGTCGAGTCCGCGCTGAGCTTCATCGGCGCGGGCCTCCCGCCGGACGTGCCCAGCTGGGGCGCCTCACTCTCCGAGGCACGCAACTACCTCACCACCGCGCCCTGGATGTGGGGGTTCCCCGGCCTCGCGCTGATCCTGACCGTCCTGTCCATGAACATCCTGATCGACAACGTCCGCGACATCATGGACCCGCGGGCCGGAGGCCGCTGACATGCTCCGTTACCTCGGCATGCGCCTGCTCGCGCTGCTGCCCACCGTGGCAGTCCCGCTCATCCTCGTGTTCCTCCTACTGCGCCTCGCACCGGGAGATCCCGCAGCCCTGCTGCTCGGCGACTCAGCGACCCCCGAGCAGGTCGAAGCCCTCCGCGAGACCCTGGGCCTCAACGCCGCCCTCCCCGTGCAGTTCGGGCGGTTCCTCGTCGACGTCCTCACGCTCAACCTCGGCGAGAGCATCTTCCTCGGCAAGCCGGTCGTCGAGGTCATTCCGCAGTACGCCCTCGTCACGCTCGAGATCAGCTTCTTCGCACTCGTCGTGGCTCTGGTCCTGGGTATCGGGCTGGGCGCGCTCGGAGCGTTCCGCGACGGCCGGCCGGCGGGTCGCATCGCCACGGCGCTGAGCATCGTGGGCATCTCGATCCCGCAGTTCGTCACCGCCCTGATCCTCATCGTGGTGTTCGCCTCGGGGCTGCACTG
>NZ_JBEOUR010000019.1:0-49008 GCF_040302605.1 Microbacterium sp. NPDC097977 | reverse complement strand
AGCTGCGTGCGCTGCTCGACGGGTCGGTGCCCGTGGTCGTCGACGCCGGCGCTCTGGACCTCGCACCCGGACGGCGCGCACCGCTGCTCCTGACCCCCCACGGCGGGGAATTCGCCCGTCTCGCACGCCAGCTCGGCGCGGAACCGGGCGACGACCGTGCCGTCGGCGCCCGCCGGGTCGCGCAGGAACTCGGCGCGACCGTTCTGCTCAAGGGGGCGCGTACGATCATCGCCGACCCCGACGGAACGTTGATCACCGTCGAGGCCGGCACGGGGTGGTTGGCGACGGCCGGTACCGGTGACGTGCTCGGTGGGGTGCTCGGCACGCTCCTCGCCGCGAACTCGGGCACGGATGCGTCCATCGCCGAGATCGCGGCGGCGGGCGCGTGGCTGCACGGTCACGCCGGCCGGCTCGCAGCCGGGGTCGGGGCGGACGGCGAGGCGCACGGGCATCCGATCGTCGCGCTGGATGTGGCGGAGGCGCTGCCGCGCGCGATCGTGGACGTCCTCGCGTGAGTCGTCGCTCGGCCATGGGCATCGTCGCGTCCTGGTGCGCGTTCCTGCTCGTGCATGTGATCGTCGCGGTGTCGGGCTGGGTGCTCCCGAGCCAGCCGATGGGCGATGTGGTGCTCGTCTACGAGCCGTGGTCGACAGCCGCGCTCTCCGGCGGACCGATCGTCGGCGTCACCGAGACCTGGGTGTACCCGCAGCTCGCTCTGGTGCCGATGCTCGTCGCCAAGATCCTCTCCGTCCCCCTGATCGCCGCGACGGGGGTCTCCGGCGCCTATCTGATCGCCTGGGCCGTGATGGTCACGGTGCTCGACGCGATCGCGTTCGCCGTGCTGCTCGGTCGTTCGCCCTCGCGTCCGCGCCGCATCGCCGCCTGGTTCTGGGTGGCCGCGGTGCTGTTGCTCGGCCCCATAGCGATGTATCGGATCGACGCCGTCACGGTGCCGCTCGCCGTGATCGGCGGACTCTGGCTCACGCGTCGCCCCGCCCTCGCGGCCGCGCTGCTGACGATCGGGGCCTGGATCAAGATCTGGCCGGGCGCGCTGCTGCTCGCCGCCCTCGTCGCGGCGCGCAGCAGGATGCGGATGCTGCTCACCGCGGCCGCGGTGACCGCCGGCGTGGTCGTGCTCCTGCTCGCACTCGGCGCCGATTCCGAGATACTCGGGTTCCTCACCGAGCAGACCGGCCGCGGCCTGCAGATCGAGGCGGTCGCCGCGACGCCCTTCCTCTGGCTCGCGGTCGCCGGCTCGGCGCGCATCGAGTACAGCTACGACATCCTCACTTTCCAGATCGCGGCGCCGGGAGCGGATGCCGTCAGCGCGGCTCTGACGCCTGTGATGGCGGTGCTGGTCGTCGTCATCACGATCCTCGGCGCCGTCAAGGCGACGCGGGGAGCGTCCTTCGCCCGTCTCTTCCCTCCGCTCGCGCTGTCGCTCGGCGCCGCCCTGATCGTGCTGAACAAGGTCGGCTCGCCGCAGTTCCAGACGTGGCTGATCGCACCCGTCGTGCTCTGGCTGGTGCTCGACCGCACGCGCGCCGCCGTGCCTGCGGCGCTGGTGCTCGTGCTGTGCGCTCTCACCTGCCTCATCTACCCGCTGACCTACGACGCACTGCTGCGCGCCGAGCTGCTTCCCGTGCTGACGCTGACGCTGCGCAACGCGCTGCTCGTCGTGATCCTGATCGTCGGCATCCGCGCCCTCGTACGGGTCCCCGCCCACCTCCACACCACGAACCGGGAGTGAAGAACCATGCTGATCGCCTTCTCCGTCGCCCCGAGCGGCACACCCTCCGATGGGTCGGAGCGCTCCGGCGCCTCCGTGCACGACGCGGTGGCCGCTGCGGTCCGCGTCGTGCGCGAGTCCGGTCTGCCGCATCGCACGACGAGCATGTTCACCGAGATCGAAGGCCCGGACTGGGACACGGTGATGGACGTCGTCAAGCGCGCCACCGAGGCCGTGATGCCGTTCGGCTCGCGGGTGTCGCTCGTGCTCAAGGCCGACATCAGGCCCGGATACTCGGGAGAGCTCGACGCGAAGATCGAGCGTCTCGAGGCGGCCATCGACGAGTACGAATAGGGGTTCGCCGCGTCGCGTCAGTCGTGAAGCCGTGCTCCCTTGATCATGCGGTCGATCGCATTGCGTGGCCCGCGGAGTGCGACCCCGACGAGATCGAGGTCGCGAGCCGCGACCGCTGCGACAGCCGCGCGATTGGCATCGTCATGCCCGGTCGCGAACAGCTCCCGCGTGTATACGGCGATCGCCACGTCGGCGCGGGTCGTGGCCTTGCCGCGCGCGGCGCCGAGCAGCGCGGCATCCGCCGTCATCACCAGCACAGGCTGGCGGAGCATCGGGAGGTAGACGTTGCCGTCGCCGTCGCGGTACGGCTCACCGGTGAGCCCCGGGGTGCTCACGGCGATGCCCGACATCAGGAAGGACGTGACGTTCAGCTCCTGCCATGCGGTGAGTCCTTCGCTCAGGAGGACGACGACCTTCGTGTCGCAACGGGGAGATGCGGCGGGCGGCGGATCGGTCGGCAGTGAGGCAGAGGTCATGGTTCCATGGTCGCCCGGCCGCACAGGATCGTCTTGTACGTTTCTTGCATGCCGGAACTCCTGCGAGCGTGGCACCCTGCGGTGCCGTCGGTGCGCGAGGTCTATCACGCGTCGTTCGACCACGCCTATCCACCGCACGCCCATGACGGGTGGACGGTGATGCTCGTGGACGAGGGCGCCGTCTCCTACGAGCTGGGGCGATCGGCGCACATCGCGGCACCGGGCGCCGTGACCGTCCTGCCGCCGGGGATCTCGCACGACGGGCGGTCTGCGGTCGACGGCAGGATCTATCGCAAGCGCGTGGTGTATCTGGACAGCGCGTGGCTGCCCGGGCATGCCTCGGATCGGTCGGTCTCGAGGCCGACCCTCATGAGCACCGCGGCGCTGAGGGCGGCGCGACGGGTTCATGCCGCGCTCGACGAGCCCGGCGACCTGCTCGCGGCCGAGCACTGGACGCTTGCACTGCAGCGGCTGATCCTCACCCATCTCGGATCCGCGTCGAGCAGTCGCGACGACGCCCCGCTCGCCCGCCGCGTGCACGCGCTGCTCGACGAGCGGTTCGCGGAGTCGTTCACCATCTCCGATGTGGCATCGGAGCTCGGGGTGCACCCCAGCCACCTCACGAGGTCGTTCACTCAGAGGTACGGGCTGGCTCCGCATCAGTACGTCCTCAGCAGGCGGATCGACCTGGCGCGCCGGATGCTCGTCGCCGGCGCTTCGCCCGCATCGGCCGCGGCGCACGCGGGGTTCTTCGACCAGGCTCACCTCACCCGTCACTTCCGACGGGTGCTGGGCGCGACGCCGGGCACCTTCGCCAGCCGGTAGCATTGACGGGTGAATCCCTCGACTGAATCGAGGGGTGCGGCGAAGTGGGCGCTCCTCTCCCTCGCCATAGGCAGCTTCGGCATCGGCATGACCGAGTTCGTCGTCATGGGCCTGCTGCCCAACATCGCCGACGAGCTGCTGCCCACGCTGTGGGCGCGCAGCCCTGAGGACGCGCTGAGCCAGGCCGGCTGGCTGATCTCGCTGTACGCGCTGGGCGTCGTCGTCGGAGCGCCGACGATCGCGGGTTTCGTCGCGCGCTTCCCGCGGCATCGTGTCATGATCGGCCTCGCGCTCGCCCTGACCGTGTTCAACGCCCTGACGGTGTTCCTGCCCACGTTCGAGCTCGTCGGCGCCTCCCGCTTCCTCGCAGGGCTCCCGCACGGGGCGTACTTCGGCATCGGCGCGCTCGTGGCCGCCGACGTCATGGGGCCGGGCAATCGCGCGAAGGGCGTCGCATTCATCCTCACCGGACTCACGGTCGCGAACGTGGTCGGCGTGCCGCTGGGCACGTTCCTGGGTCAGCTGTGGGGGTGGCGGGTCGCGTTCGCGGTGGTCGCGCTGGTCTTCGCGCTCGCGACGGCCTGCATCGTCCTCTTCGTGCCGAAGCACCCCGGATCTCCCGGACGCACCATGCGCGAGGAGCTCGGCGTCTTCCGCATCCCGCAGGTCTGGTTCACGCTCGGGGTCGGAGCCATCGGCTTCGGTGGGTTCTTCGCCGTCTACAGCTACATCGCCCCGCTGGTGACGGAGGTCGCCGGGTCCCCCGAGTGGGTCGTGCCGATCGTGCTCGTGCTGATGGGCCTCGGGATGACCGCGGGGAACCTCGTCGGCGGTCATCTCGCCGACATCGACCTGCGGCGCACGCTGCTGTTCGGACTCGTGGCGATGGCGGTGGTGTTCGCGCTGCTGGCGGTGCTCGCATTCTGGATCGTCACACTCGCGCTGCTCGTGCTCGTCGTGGGCTTCGTGTCGTCGGTGCTCAGCCCGACGATCCAGACGCGGCTGATGGATGTCGCGGGGGACAACCAGTCGATCGCCGCCGCCATGAACCACTCCGCGCTCAACATCGGCAACAGTCTCGGTGCGTTCCTCGGCGGTGCGGTGATCGCTGCGGGGTGGGGCTTCACCGCCCCGTCCTGGACCGGGGCGGCGCTCGCCGTCGCCGGTCTGGTGATCGCGCTCCTGTCGTATCGCGTCGAGGCCAGGAAGCCGGTGCCCGCCGCCGCGTGAGCCCGCCGTCCGGGTCATGGCCGCGGGTAGAGTGAGCGCGTGAGCGAGCCCGACGATCTCCCCGTCGCCGGCACGGCCGTGCTGCTGCGTCCCGCGACCGGCGGCATCGAGGTGCTGCTGATGCGGCGACCCGATCGCGGATCGTTCGCCGGCGCGTGGGTCTTCCCCGGAGGCAAGGTGGAGACAGGCGATCGCCTGGACGGGGACGGCGAACAGGACGGTGCGCGACACGCGGCGGTGCGCGAGACGCGGGAGGAGGTCGGACTGGTCATCGCCGAACCGGTCGCCCTGTCGCTGTGGCAGCCGCCGGCGCAGGCTCCCGTGCGCATCCGCACCTGGTTCTTCCTGGCCAGGGCGCCCGAGGCTGCGCTCGACCTCTCGGCCGACGAGGTCGTGGACGCGGCGTGGACCAGCCCGGAAGAGGCGCTGTCACGGCACGCGGCGGGGGAGTGGACGCTCTTCCCGCCCACCTGGATGACGCTGCACGGTCTGTGCGGCATGCAGACCGTCGACGAGGCGCTCGCGGCTGCCGGCACCGCGCGGGCCTTCACGACGCGGGTGATCGAAACGCCGGCGGGCACCGTGTTCGAGTGGGACGGGATGCGGCTCGAGACCGGATCGCTGCCCTGGAATTTCGTGGCCGGCTAGGCGCTGAGCAGTCGGCGCAGGTGGGCGCCGACGGCCTCCGTCTCGATGAGGAAGCCGTCGTGTCCGAAGTCGCTGGTCAGCACCACCGCCTCGTCCCCGTCGAGGGTGCGGGGGATGCTGCGTGCGATGCGATGCTGTCCGTCGACCGGGAAGAGACGGTCGCTGTCGATCCCGAGCACGAGCGTGGTGGCGGTGACGCCTCGCAGCGCCTCCTCGACGCCCCCGCGGTCGCGTCCGACGTCATGGGAGTTCATCGCCTCGACGAGCGTGATGTAGCTGTTCGCGTCGAAGCGGCGCGTGAACTTGTTGCCGTGGAAGTCGAGGTACGACTCCACGGCGAAGCGCCCGCCGTGGCCGAGCGGCGACACCCCCGACTGCCAGGAGCGCTGGAACCGCTGGTTGAGCTCGATCGGGCTGCGGTAGTTCAGCAGCGCCATGCGACGTGCCAGAGCGAGGCCGCGATGCGGGCCGTCGCCGTCGGCCAGGTCGTAGTACTCGCCTCCCTGGAACCGCGGATCCATCCTGATCGTCTCGAGCTGCACGGTGTTCAGCGCGATCTGGTCGGCGGTGGTCGCCGGCGGTGACGAGAGCACTCCGAGCCGCTCGACCCGCTCGGGGTGCGTGACCGCCCATTCCAGAGCGTGCATTCCGCCCATCGATCCGCCGATCACCGCCGCCCACGCGTCGATCCCCAGGGCGTCGGCGAGTCGCACCTGGGCGGCGACCTGATCACGGATGGTCAGATACGGGAAGCGGGACGCCCACTCGTACCCCGACGGCGCGATGCTCGCGGGACCTGTCGACCCCTGGCATCCGCCGAGCATGTTCGGGGCGATCACGAACCAGCGATCCGTGTCGAGAGCGGCACCGGGTCCGGTGATGCTCTCCCACCAGCCGGCGGTCGGATGCCCCGCGCCCGCGTCGCCGCGGATGTGGCTGTCGCCGGTGAGGGCGTGCAGCACGAGGATCGCATTGTCGCGGGCCGCGTTCAGCTCCCCCCAGCTCTCGTAGGCGAGTCGGATGGCAGGGAGCTCTGCTCCGCTCTCGGTCGGGAAGGAGCCGAACGATGCGAAGTGACGACCGCCGACGGGGTCGCCGTCGCGCCAGGCACCGGTCGCCGGGGGGCGCGCGCGCAGCAGGCGCACGTCGGCCTCGCTCACGGGCGCCGAGGGCACCGTGTCTTCAGAGGTCGTCTGCCAGTCCATTCCTCCATTCTCGCCTGGCGGGCCGACGAAGGAACGAACGTTACGGTGCCGGGTGCGTCGCGGTGGTCGTGAGCGTCGCGGTGCTCATGAGGGTCGTGGGGCGGTGGGGGCGGTGCGCGCTCAGCGGGTCGTCGTCGCCAGCGTGGTCACGGTCGCGAGGTGGTCGCTGGTCCCTGCCCGCATCGTGGTGGACGCGAGTACCTCCAGTCCCCGCACGAACACGTGGTCGATCCGGGTCAACGGCACAGTCGAGGGCCAGGTGAATCCGAGCGAGCCGTCGGTCGGTCTGACCCAGTCGAGCTGCGACCGGATGGCGCCGAGCGCCGGATCCGCGGATGCGGCGTTGAAGTCGCCCACCACGACGATCGCGTCACCCTGGTCGGCGGCCACGGCATCCGCGATGCCGGTGAGCATGGTGTCGCGCTCCTCCTGCACACCGGGACGCACGGAGGCGGCATGCATCACGTAGACCGCGACGTCGGCGTGGGGGGCGGCCACGACCACCCGCAGCGCGCGTTTCCAGTCGAGCCCGAGTGAGAGGGCCTCCGCCTCGAGGATGGGGAAGCGACTCCACACGGCGACGGTCCCGATCGCGTAGGTGTGCGGGTAGTCGGCGGCCAGCGTGTCGCGTGCGGCCGCCAGGCTGGCTTCGTCCAGTTCGGTCAGGGCGATGACGTCGGCGCCGGATGCGGCGATCTCCGCAGCGGAGGCCGCAGCTCCTCCGGAGTGCGCGCGCACGTTCTGGCTGACGATCTCGAAGGATGCGGTCGGGTCGGCGCCGACCGCGGCGAGACCGGGCGCGGCGAGACCGGGCGCGGCGAGACCGGGCGCGGAGGGGGCGATGGCGAGCATCCAGACGAGAGCGGGTGCGATCAGCACGAGGAGTACCCGCCGGGCCCGGACGAGGGCGCACACCGCGAGGGCGAGCAGGGCGAGGCCGCACCACGGCAGCAGAGCCGCGGCCACGGTGCCGATGACGCCGGGTATCCAGATGCCCACGGCGAGTGCCAGCATCACGAGTCCGGCGACGGCGATGACCCGTCCGGCGCGGACGGTCGAGCGACGGCCAGGCGGCGGGGGTGTGGTGACGGCGATGGGATGCTCCTCGGTGCGGGCTTCCCATTCTCGACGCCGCCGACTGTGCAGCCGCCGCACACGGGAGACGACGGATGCCCCGGACCGAGGCCCGGGGCATCCGTCGTGCGATCGTCGGATCAGGCGCGTGCGGCCTCCGACACGCGGCGCGCCGCGGCGAGGGCCTCGTCGAGGTCCGCCTTGAGGTCGTCGATGTTCTCGATGCCGACAGACAGACGCACGAGTCCGGGCGTGACGCCGGCCGTGAGCTGCTGCTCGGGGGTGAGCTGCGCGTGCGTGGTCGACGCCGGGTGGATCACCAGCGAGCGCACGTCGCCGATGTTGGCGAGGTGGCTGAAGAGCGACAGGCTGTTCACGAACTCGCGGCCGGCCTCGACGCCGCCCTTGAGCTCGAACGACAGGACCGCTCCGACACCCTTGGGGGCGTACTCGTTGGCCTTGGCGTACCAGGGCGAGGAGGGCAGGCCCGAGTAGTTCACCGAGGCGACGTCGTCGCGGCCGTCGAGCCACTCGGCGATCTCCTGGGCGTTCTGCACGTGACGCTCGATGCGCAGCGAGAGCGTCTCGATGCCCTGGATGAGGTTCCAGGCGCTCTGCGGGGCGATGGCCGAGCCCAGGTCGCGGAGAAGCTGCACGCGGGCCTTGATGATGTACGCGAGCGGGTCGCCGACCGCAGCGGTGTAGCTGGCGCCGTGGTACGAGGGGTCGGGCTCGGTGAGACCGGGGAATCGTTCGACGTTCTTGGACCACTCGAACGTGCCGCCGTCGATGATGGCGCCGCCGATGGTCGTCCCGTGGCCGCCGAGGAACTTGGTCACGGAGTGCACCACGATGTCGGCGCCGTGCTCGAACGGGCGGATGAGGTACGGGGTGGCGATCGTGTTGTCGACGATCAGCGGCACGCCGCCCTCGTGCGCGACGTCGGCGACGGTGCGGATGTCGAGGATGTTGATCTGCGGGTTGCCGATGGTCTCCGCGAAGAACAGCTTGGTGTTCGGGCGGACGGCGCGGCGCCATTCCTCGGGGTCGTCCTGGTTCTCGACGAACGTGACCTCGATGCCGAGCTTCGCGAGCGTGTACTTGAAGAGGTTGTACGTGCCGCCGTAGATCGAGCTGGACGACACGATGTGGTCGCCCGCCTGCGCGATGTTGAGCACAGCGAACGTCGACGCCGCCTGCCCGCTGGCGAGGACGAGGGCGCCGGTGCCCCCCTCCAGCGCGGCGAGGCGCTGTTCGAGCACGTCCTGCGTGGGGTTCTGGATGCGGGTGTAGATGTTCCCGAACTCCGCCAGGGCGAACAGGTTCGCCGCGTGGTCCGCGCTGTCGAACACGTACGACGTGGTCTGGTAGATCGGCGTGGCCCTGGCCTTGGTCACGGGGTCGGGAGCAGCGCCGGAGTGGATCTGCTTGGTCTCGAAACGCCAGGTCTCGGGTGCGGACATGTGTTCCCCCTGGAACTGTTGGAAATCGGTTCGGCTGATGCCGTTGCTGCGAGCGTACGGAAAATCGTCAGTCGCCGACAGCCGTCGGGACATGCGACGTAATCAACTCGATAGATCCTGCGTGAGCAGCGCATCCGCCCAGGTCCGGGCGATCCGGAACGGCTCGGCGAAGGTCGCCATCCCCACCGTGACGATCGCCCCCTCGTAGAGCAGCATCATCGCCTGCGCCATCGCCCGGGGGTCGCGGACCCCGCCGGACGTGCACAGCTCCTCGAACAGATCGAGCAGCCATACCTTCTGGCGCGACACCTCGGGGAACACGGGATGGCCGTCGGCGCCGTCGCCGAGCTCGGCACGGGCGTTGATCGCACTGCATCCCTTCGGGCTGTTCTCATCGGACCACGAGATCGCGGCGTCGAAGATCGAGAGGATCCGCGCGGGTCCGGGCTCGGGAACTCGCTCGAGCTGCGCGGCGACATGCGCGCGCCATCGGGCATCGCGGTGCTGCAGGTACGAGACCACGAGGGCCTCCTTCGACCCGAACCGGTCGTAGAGGGTCTTCTTGGTGACGCCAGCCGCCTCCGCGATCGTGTCGACGCCGACGGCGTGGATGCCGCGCTCGTAGAAGAGCCGCGATGCCGCGTCGAGCACCCGGCGTCCGCCGGGGGTCAGGGGGGCGAGGTCCGGGACCGGCTGTGTCATGGCTCGAATATACCAGTCTGTATAGTTCATGTCATGAGTAGACAGATCGGTATACTTGGCCCGGTGGTCACCGTCACCGCATCCGCGGTCTTCGTGGTCACCTGGAGTTCGGGGTTCATCATCCCGGCGTTCGCCACCGTCGACGTCTCGCCGTTGACGCTCCTCGTCTGGCGTTTCGTCCCGCTGGCGTGCATGCTCCTCGTGCTCGTGCATCTGACGGGGGCGGCGAGGGGCATTCCCGCCCGTGATCTGCGCATGCAGTCCGCGATCGGCGTGTTCGCGCAGTTCGGGTACTGTCTCGCCGTCTACGCGGCGGTCGCCGCCGGGGTCGCCACCGGAACGGTCGCGTTGATCGACGCGATCCAGCCGCTCGTCGTGGCGGTGCTCGTGGGGCCGGTGCTGGGCCTGCGGGTCCGGGGAGCGCAGTGGCTCGGTCTGGGGATCGGCGCGGTCGGGGTCCTCCTGGTGGTGCGCTCGCAGCTCGGCGACACGGGAGCGCCACCCTGGGCCTACGCGTTTCCGGCACTGGCGATGGTCGCCCTCATCGTCGGCACACTGTTGCAGCGCAGAACGCCCGTACGCACCGGAGTGCTCGTCACCCTCACTGTGCACGTGTCGGTGACCGCGGCGCTGCTGCTCGTGCTCGCGACGATGACGGGATCGCTCGTCCCCCCGGCATCCTGGCCCTTCTGGATCGCCGTCGCCCTGACCGCCGTGTTCCCGACGCTCGCCGCGTACGGGCTCTACTGGTGGCTGCTGCGACGAATCGGGATCACCGCGCTGCAGGCGCTGCTCTTCCTGATCGCCCCGACGACCTCGCTCGCGGGGAGCGTGCTGCTGGGTGAGCCGATGACCCCGGTCACCGTCGGCGGTTTCGCACTGTGCGCGGCCGGAGTCGCGATCGTCCTGGTCGGGGATGCCCGCTCGAGACGAGAGGATGCACGAGCGGAGTGACACGGCGTGCTGGTGCCCGGTACGACCATCTTCCGCGGCACGTGCTCCTCATCGTGGTCTCCTGGGAACACCTCAGGACCACCCGTACCCCGCGACGGGATGCCGCGGAGTGGGCGGTCACTGCTGCACGAACGGCTGTGTCAGCTCGTCCTCGAGCCAGTCCTCGCCGAACGAACGCGTGAGCGCTTCGGTGAGGTGGTTGCTGTCGAAGTACGCGGGGATTCCGCCGACGACCGGGTAGCAGACGTCGTCGCAGAACACGTCGGAGAAGTCGACGACACTGAAATTCACATTGTCGATCATCGCCGCGGCGCGCGTCAGCGCCGACTCGGCGTCGACGCTCTCGACGGGTACGGTGCACGAGTCGAGGATGCAGTCCACGATGTCGACGGGCAGCACCGGGGGCTCGGCCATCAGGATGACGCGCTTGCCAGAGTCGAGCCACTGGTTCCACGCGTCGGCGTAGCCGGTGCCGGGGTCGGGCTGGCCGTTGACGGTGTACTTGCCCGACCAGGCCGTCGTGATGATGACGTCGATGTCGGGGTCCTCGACCAGCATGCCGATCGTGCCCGTGCGCCAGGCCTGGCAGTCTGCGACGTAGGCGGGGTCCGTGCTGATCGTTCCCACCGCGGGGTCGGCGGTCGCCGCGCAGCCTCCCTTGAGGAAGGTGTGGATGCGCGCGTTGTGCACGGGCGCCACGGTGTCGAGCGAGCCGGACCACATCTCGGCGTGTGAGTCTCCGACGATCGCGATGTCGAGGTCCTGCGTCCCCTCCGGCACTCCGAACGAGCAGGTCTTGACGACCCCGTCGGCCGTGGTCACCTCTTCGCAGACGGTGCCGCCGGTCGTGCTGGTGATGAGGTTGAAGTGGCTCTCGGAGAGCAGGTACCCCTGGTCGCCGAGCTCGCGAGAGTCGGAGCAGTCAGCGGTGCCGAGTTCTGCCTGGGCGCCGAAGCACTCCCCGGGGTCCTTCGACGCGGCGACGAGTGCGGCGGTCGCCGCGACACCGCGGTCCCGAAGGGCGATCACGCCGACGGCGGACGGGATGACGACCACGGCCATTGCGACCAAGGTCATGACGAGGATCCAGCGTGGGCGGGTGCGGGCGAGCGGGCCGAGGCGCACCGGGTCTTCGACGAAGCGCTTGGTGAGCAGTGCGAGAACCAGGGTGATGGCGAGGAGGACGAACTTCTCCGGTGTGCCGATCGGCCGCGACAGGATGACGGGGGCGGCGACGATGAGCGGCCAGTGCCAGAGGTATGCCGAGTAGCTCACGTCGCCGATGATCTGCACGGGGCGGAACGAGGTGATCGCCCGCGTCGACCAGGTGTGCTCGGCCTCGCCGATCGCGATGACGAGAACGACACCGAGGACGGGGATGAGGGCGGCGGGGCCGGGAACGCCGGACTGCGAGTCGAAGAGCACGGCACTGCCGAGGATGAGCGCCCAGCCGAGCCAGACGAACGCGCTGAGGCGGCGGCGGATCGTCTCACTGAAGACGGGGAGCAGGGCGACGAGGCCACCCGCGGCGAACTCCCACGCACGGCCCGTGGTCTGGAAGTACGCGGCCGACGGGGTCTGGGCACTGGAGTACACGGCCCAGGCGAGCGAGACGAGCGCGATGCCCGCGAAGACGACAGCGGTGACGACGACCTGCGTGCGCTTGGCGCGACGGAAGGTGAGCCAGGCGACGACCAAGAGGATGATCGGCCAGACGATGTAGAACTGCTCCTCGACCGAGAGCGACCAGTAGTGGGTGACCAGGGTCTGGGCCTCGCCCTGGGCGAAGTAGTCGAGCGAGTTCGAGGCGAGCAGCCAGTTGAGCACGTAGACCGCGGCGGCGCCGATCTGGTAGAGCTCGTCCTGCCACTGGGGAAGGGGCATCTTCACGACGGTGAAGATGGCGCACACCGCGAGCACGAGCAGTGCGGCGGGCAGCAGACGGCGGGCACGTCGGGCCCAGAACGCGCCCAGTCGGATCTTGCCGGTGCTCCGCGACTCGCGGAGCAGATGGGACGTGATGAGGAATCCGCTGATCACGAAGAAGACGTCGACGCCGATGTAGCCGCCGGGAAGGACCTCGGGCCACATGTGGTTGACGATCACGGCGAGCACGGCCACCGCGCGGAGCGCCTGCAGATCAGTGCGGAAGTCCCGCTTCGGTCCAGTCATCGTTCCCTTATCTCGGCCATGACTTGGTCAACCAAGTAGGACGCACGCGTTCTGACATTCGTTCCGCTGACACGAGTCGAGCCGACACAGGTTCCCGCGAAGACGCCTGTGGCACGACGATCCTCTTCGGGTACGTGCACATCCTAATTGCTCGGAGTGACACGGCTTTGCTCGGAGTGACACGGCGTGCTGGTGCGCACCCGGGAAACCGGTCGGAACATCGTACGGTGGAGAGCATGGTGAACAGGCGTGCAGTGGTGACCGGTGCGAGCTCGGGTATCGGACAGGCGACGGTGCGCGCACTGCGCGCCCGCGGGTGGGGAGTGGTCGGCGTCGCGCGCCGTGAGGACCGGCTGGCGGCGCTCGCCGCCGAGACCGGGGCATCGGCGATCGCGTGCGATCTGACGAACCCCGACGCCGTCGCGGCTCTGGTCGAAGAGCTCGAGGCCTCGGGGCCGGTGCACGCCCTCGTGCAGGTGGCCGGAGGGGCCAGAGGCACCGATCGCGTCGAGAACGCGTCGACAGACGACTGGCAGTGGATGTACGACGCGAACGTGCTCTCGAGTCAGCGTCTGGTGGCCGGGCTGCTGCCGCTGCTGCGTCGGGCCGCCGCGGCGGACGGTCACGCCGACACGCTGTTCGTCACCTCCACCGCGGCGCAGGTGGCGTACGCCGGAGGCGGCGGATACAACGCGGCGAAGGCCGCGCAGTCCATGCTCGTGCATGCCCTGCGACTCGAGCTCAACGGCGAACCGATCCGGGTCGCCGAGGTCGCGCCCGGCATGGTGCACACCGAGGAGTTCACGCTCAATCGTCTCGGCGGGGATGCGGTCGCCGCCGAGTCCGTGTACGCGGATGTCGAGGCGCCGCTGCGCGCCGAGGACGTCGCGGACGTCATAGCCTACGCGCTCGACGCACCGGGGCACGTGAACCTCGATCTCATCACCATGCGCCCCGTGGCCCAGTCCGCGAACCATCTGCTCGCGCGCGGACCGCTGCGTGTGCGTCCCGTCGGCTGAGCGATGTCGAGCCGCACTCTCGCCGAACTGGCCGCCGACGGTCTGATCGATCCGGGGTGGGCCGACGCGCTCGCGCCCGCCCAGGAGACCATCACGGCCATCGGGCACCGGCTGCGCGAGGAGCAGGCCGCGGGTCGCGGCTATCTCCCGGCAGGCGACCACGTGCTGCAGGCGTTCCGACGACCCCTGGCAGACGTGCGGGTCCTCATCACCGGACAGGACCCCTATCCGACCCCCGGGCATCCGATCGGCCTGTCGTTCGCCGTCGATCGCGACGTGCGTCCGCTGCCGCGCAGCCTCGGCAACATCTATCGCGAACTCGAGAGCGATCTGGGCATCCCGCCCGCGCCGCACGGCGACCTCGCGGCGTGGAGCGACCAGGGCGTGCTGCTGCTGAACAGGGTGCTCACCGTGAGACCGGGTGAGGCCGGGTCCCATCGTCGGTGGGGATGGGAGCAGGTGACCGAGCTCGCGATCCGCGCTCTCGTCGCTCGAGACCGCCCTCTCGTCGCGATCCTCTGGGGAAAGGACGCCGCTCAGTTGCAGCCGATCCTGGGCGACACCCCGGTCATCGCATCCGCCCACCCGTCGCCGCTCTCCGCCCGTCGGGGGTTCTTCGGCTCACGTCCGTTCTCGCGGGCCAACGACCTGCTCGAGTCCCTCGGAGCGGCACCCGTGGACTGGCGCATCGACGGAGCGCCGCGCCTAAGCTGAACCCATGCAGTTCGAGCCCGGTGACCGTCGGCGCGTGCTGCCGCGCCATCTGCGTCCCCAGCCCGCTCCCGACGTCTTCTCGTTCTCGATCCGTCCCGCCAGGGCCGGCGACCTCCCCTATGTGCGCGAGATCTACAACCACTTCGTGAGCAATTCGGTGGTCACCCTCGACGAGCGGCGCAGCAGCATCCCGTACTGGCGCGAGAAGTTCGCCCTGCTGAGCAAGCTCGGACTGCCCTTCCTCGTGGCGGTGTCGCCGGCGGGCGTCGTGATCGGCTACGCGCTCGCCCAGCCGTGGGCGGGCAAGAACGCCTACCGCTACACCGTCGAGGACTCGATCTACCTGGGGCCGGGTGCCGGAGGCAAGGGTCTCGGCGTCGCCCTGCTGCAGGCCCTCATCGACGCCTGCGAGCATTTCGGCATCCGCGAGATGGTCGCCGTGATCAGTGACACGAAGGCCGAGGCGTCGATCAGACTTCATGCGAAGCTCGGCTTCGTCGAGGCGGGCCGGATGGGCCGCGTCGGTCACAAGTTCGGCCGCGACCTCGGCACGGTCTACATGCGTCGTGCGCTGCGGCCGAGCCGGCGTCGTCGCCTCTTCGGAGCGATCTCGGCGCGGTGACCCCTCGATCATTCCCCGGGGGCGGGGATGACCGGGATCGCTGCGAGCAGAGTCCTCGTGTAGTCGTGTCGCGGGTGCAGCAGGACGTCGGTCGTGGCACCGCGCTCGACGATGCTCCCGTCCTTCATCACCACGACGGTGTCGCAGAGGTTCTGCACCACGCCGATGTCGTGTGAGACGAGGACGAGGGTCAGATCGGTGGTGCGTCGCAGCTCGATCAGGAGCTCGAGGATCTGCGCCCGCACGGTGACGTCGAGAGCCGAGAGCGGCTCGTCTCCGACGAGGATGCGGGGTCGGTGGACGATCGCCCTGGCCAGGGCGATGCGTTGCCGCTGTCCGCCGGAGAACTCGTGCGGGTAGCGGTCGGCCATCTCGGGCTCGAGACCGACCTGCTCCAGCACCTCGCGGACGCGGGCGCGGTGGTCGCCGTCGATCGCGAGAGCCCACAGAGGTTCGCGGATGATCTGCGCGGCCGTCATCCGCGGGTCCAGGGAGGCGTAGGGATCCTGGAACACGAGCCCCGTCTGTCGGCGCAGCCAGTGCAGCGATCGGGCGGATGCCGCGGCATCCACCGTCCTGCCGTCGACCCGCACCGTGCCCGCCGTCGGGCGGTCGAGCCCGAGGAGCAGACGCACCAGGGTGGACTTGCCCGATCCGGATTCTCCGATGATGCCGAGGGAGGACCCCTCGACGATGTCGAGATCCGTGGCGGCCAGAGCAGTCTGCGTGCGAGGTCGTGCGAGCGTCGAACGCCGTGGGACCGCATAGTCGCGCTGCAGTCCTCGCGCCTCGATCAGGCTCATCGGATGCCTCCGTCCGGCCGCCACAGCGTCGCGGTGGCATCGCGCAGCAGCCCCTTCGTCACGCTCGACGCGGGCGCGCTCAGCAGGGTGCTGACCGGTGCGGTCTCGACGACGCGGCCGTCTTCGAGCACGACTCCGTGCGTGGCGACCTGTGCGAGCACCGCGAGGTCGTGGGTGATGAACACCAGGGACATGCCCTGCTCCTCGGCGAGACCCAGCAGCAGGGCGAGGATCTCCGCCTGGATGGTGACGTCGAGAGCCGTGGTCGGCTCGTCGGCGATGAGCAGGCGCGGGCGGCAGGCGAGCGCCATCGCGATCGCCACACGCTGTCGCTGACCGCCCGAGAGTTGATGCGGGTAACGGTCGACGATCGCCTCGGGATCGGGAAGGCGCACCCGCGCCGCCTCCTGGATCGCGCGATCACGTGCATCGCGGCGGCCGATGCCCTCGTGGATGCGTATCGACTCGGCGATCTGCCTGCCCACGGTGCGGATCGGGTTCAGCGCCGTGCGGGGCTCCTGGAACACGATGCCGATCTCGTCGCCGCGCAGCCGCGCCAGCTCCCTGTCGGGCATGCCGATCAGCTCGGTGCCGTTCCAGCGGATGCTGCCGCTCGCCGACGCGCCGTCGGGGAGCAGGCCGAGCACGGCGAGCGCGGTGAGCGACTTGCCCGACCCTGACTCTCCGATGAGACCGAGGCGGGTGCCGTCCGGCACCTCGAACGAGACGCCGTCGACGACGGGGCGACCGTCGATGCGGACGACCAGGTCCTCCACGATGAGACTCATGCGACCACCGCCGGGGTGTGGATCTCCGCCGCGCGGTGACGCAGCGTCGGGTCGGTGGCCTCGCGCAGAGCGTCTCCGAGCAGGTTGAGAGCGAGCACGGTGATCGTGATCGCGAGGCCCGGCCAGATGACCGAGAGCGGGTGCACGCCGATGTAGCGCTGCAGATCGGACAGGAGCAGACCCCAGCTCGGGTCGGTGACCGCGGCGCCGAACCCCAGGTACGACAACCCGGCCTCGGCGAGCACCGCGACCGCCATCGACCACGAGAGCTGCACGATGAACACCGGCGCGACGTTCGGCAGCAGATGGCGGAGCAGGCTCTGGGCGGCGGTGAGGCCGGAGGCCCGGGCGGCGAGCACGAAGTCGCTCTGCTGCACACGGCGAAGCTCGGGTCGGGTGACGCGGGCGATGTTCACGCCGAAGCCGATCCCGACCGCCCAGATCACGACCCACAGCGACCCGCCCCACACCGACGAGATCATCATCGCGATCAGCAGGACTGGGAAGGCGATGAGGATGTCGACGAGCACCGCGACCGTCTCGCGGAGCCACCGGGCGGTCAGTGCGCCGAGAGCGGCGAGCGCGATGCCGACGAGGGTAGCGACGATCCCGGCCCCGACGCTCACGAAGACCGTCGTACGGGCTCCCGCCATGAGCAGGCTCAGGATGTCACGGCCGGTGTCGTCGGTGCCGAGCAGATGCGGCCAGCTCGGCACCGCCCAGCGCGCGCCGATGTCGGACGTCTGCGGGTCGAACGGCGTCCACAGCAGTGAGACCAGCGCCGTGAGGGCGACGAGCGCGATGACGAGCAGACCGAACCGCCCTGTGGCGGTGCGCAGCAGCCGTGGGAGCCAGCCGGGCATCAGGCCTCCCTCTGTCGCGGGTCGATCGCCCGGTGGACCAGATCGACGACGAATCCGACGACCAGCACGAAGCCGGTGAGGACGAGAAGCTCGCTCTGGACCTTGACGAGGTCGCGGGTGCCGACGTCGGCCACGAGCATCCGTCCGATCCCCGGCAGCGTGAACAGCTGCTCGATCACCACCGAGCCGACGATGATCCCGGCGATCTGCAGGCCGAGGACGGTGATGATCGACAGGCCGACCGCGGGAATGCCGTGCGAGATCAGGGCGCGGGTGCGCGTGAGGCCCTTGGCGGCGGCGGTGCGGACGAAGTCCTGCCCGGCGGCCTGCAGGGTGGCGCTGCGGACGAAGCGCATCAGCATGGCCCCTTCGACGATGCCGATGGTGAGGGCCGGGAGCAGCAGTGACTCGATCGCCTTGCCCGGTGTGCTCCATCCGGTGCGCGGGAACCCCTGCGGGGGGAGCCAGCCCAGCCACACCGAGAAGACCACGATCAGCATCATCCCGGCCCACACGACCGGCACGGCGGCGAGGGCCTGAGCACCGACGCTGAGTGCGGTGCCACCCCGCGCGTTCCGACGCAGCGCTGCGAGGATGCCGAACGGCACGGCGATGAGCACGGCGATGAGGAGGGCCATGATGCCGAGCGGCACCGTGACCTGCGATTTCAGCAGCAGCTCCTCGCCGACCGATGCGCCGGAGAGCAGAGAGGTGCCCAGATCTCCTCGGAACAGTCCGCCGATCCACTCGGCGTACTGCGCGGGGAGCGGACGGTCGAGGCCGAGCGATTCGCGCAGGGCCTGGACCTCCGCGGGCGATGCCTGGGTCCCGGCGATGAGCTGTGCGACGTCTCCGGGCAGCACGCGCAGCGTCAGGAAGATCACGGCGCTCGACACGAGGAGCCCTGCGACGAGCAGGGCTCCTCGGACGAGCGCGTAGCGGATCACGGGGTGCGCGTCATCACTGGGGGGCGGCCACGGTCACGCCGGACAGGTTGATGCGGGAGTTGATCGAGTCCTCCGGGAAGCCGGTGACGAGCGGGCTCACCGCCGTGATGGTCGCGCCGTTGTAGAGCCAGTCCGCCGCGTGGTCCTCGGAGACGATGCGGGCCGCCTTCGCAAGCAGCTCTGCGGACGCGTCGGGATCGACCTCGGCGAGCGCCTGGGCGTACAGGCTCTGCACCTCGGCGTTGTCGTAGCCGAAGTAGTAGTCGGGGTTCGCGAAGTTGCCGAAGTCGCGCGGCTCGACGTGCAGCACGAAGCTGAGGTCGAAGTCGCGGTTGGTGTACACGTCCTCGAGCCACGTCGGGAACTCCACGGAGTCGACGTCGAGGGTCACACCGACCTTCTGGAAGTCGGAGATCAGCACCTTCGGCACAGTGGTGCCGTAGAAGCTCGGGATCGTGAGGGTGAGCTCCAGATCCTCCTGGCCGGCCTCTGCCAGCAGTTCCTTGGCCTTCTCCGGGTCGTAGGACACGACGTCGGAGAGGTCTTCGTAGCCGGGGTCGAGCTCGGGGATCGGACCGTAGAGCGTGGATCCCGCGCCGACGGCCGCGACGAGGGCGTCATGGTCGATCGCGAGGCGGAGCGCCTCGCGAACCCTGACGTCATCGAGCGGCGCCTTCGCATTGTTGAACGCCAGCGTCGCCTTGTCGGTGGTGCGGCCGGTGGTCAGCGTGAAGTCGCCGGAGTCCTCCAGCTGCGGGGCCAGGTTCGGGTCCACGGCGGTGAGCACCTGCACGCCGCCGTCGAGAGCGGTGTTCACTCCGGCCGTGAAGTCGGGGATGTACTGGAACTCGACCTCGGCGACACCGGCCGGCTCACCCCAGTAGGCCTCGTTGCGGGCGAAGGTGATCGCGCTGCCCTTGTTCCAGCGCGTCAGCGTGAAAGGTCCGGTGCCGTTCTCTGCGGTCTTGAGGTCGGTGGTGTCACCGGTCTGGAAGACGAGCCCGGCGGGCCCGGTGAGCGAGAAGAGGAAGTTCTGGTTCGGCGCGCTGAGCACGATCTGCACCGTGGTCGGGTCGGGCGCGGTGATCGAGGCGATCGACGCGAACTCGGCGTTGCCCTGCAGCGTGGCGTCGGTGCGGACCGCTTCGTACGAGGCCACCACGTCGGCCGAGGTCAGTGCGGCGCCGCTGTGGAAGGCGATGCCGTCGTTGAGCGTGAACGTGTAGGTGAGGCCGTCGGTCGAGACCTCGTAGTCCGACGCGAGGCGCGGTTCGATCTCGTTGTCCTGCGACCGGGTGACGAGGCCCTCGTAGATGTTGTCGATCAGGATCTGCTCGAGTGCCGCACCGCTGGTATGACGGATGTCGAGGTTCGTCGGCTCGAGCACGAGACCCACCTGCAGGGTCGCGTCAGGATCGGGTTCGCCGACCGGAGCGGAGGGCTCGGGGTCGGCTGCGCCTGCGCAGGCGGTGAGGACGATGGCGCTCGCCGCGATCGCGGAGATCAGCGCGAGTCGTCGCGTACGTCGGAACATGGGGTGTTTCCTCTCGGTGCGGCATGTGCTGTGTGCCGGTGGGTCGAGCCTAGGGATGTGTCGGGTGGGTGCGGGCCGGATGTGGAACGGGAGGTCACAAATCGGCGGAGGGAAGGGTCGAGGTGATCAGCGCCGCGAGCTCCGACGGTGCGGTCTCCTGCGCGTTGTGGGTCGCCGTCACGGTCACGACGCGCGCGTGCGGGAGCCGGCGCGCGAAGTCGTCCGCATCGGAGGCGCTCACGAACCCGTCGGTGGCCCTGACGAGCGTGATCGGGGCGGTGGTCCGTGCGAGGTCCTCCCAACCCGCATCGCTGAGCAGGGAGGGAGCGGACTCGTCTCCCGGGGCGTGGGCTTCGAGCGCCTGCGCGGCCAGATGGGCGAAGTGATGCTTCCATTCGACCCTGCCGTCATCCCGCATGCGGGTGTTGAGCAGGACGCCGCGTTCCGTGTCGGGGCGGGAGCCGCCGAATCCGAACGCGATGGCCCGGTCGACGAGTTCGTCCCGGCTGGCGAAGTCGGTGGGGCCGGCGTAGAACTCGCGCAGGGCGGCAGGGCCCGCCGAGGTGTCGATGCCGGGTGTGATGTCGACGACGATCAGCGCGGAGACGAGGTCGGGGCGTGCGGACGCGAGGGCGGCACCGGTGAGTCCGCCGAGCGACTGCCCGACGACCAGCTGCGGGCGGTCGGTCCACGCATCGAGCGCTGCGGCGACGTCGACGGCGAGGGTGCGCGGCGTGTAGTCGAGGTCATCCCGCCACGAGGAGTCGCCGTGACCTGCGAGGTCGAGCACCAGCACCGGTCGCTGCAGCGAGAGCACCGTCGTGTCCCAGGTGTGCGCGTTGAGGCCGGCCCCGTGCAGCAGTGTGATCTCGGGAGCGCCCGCTCCGTATCGCAGAGCGCTGACCTGTCGACCGCCGGCGAGCGGCAGGGTCAGTCGCTCGACCGGGGGAGCGGCGACGCCGAGAGCCTGGGCCTGTGCGGGAAGATAGCTGAACTCGCTGATGTCGATCGCCACCTGCATATTCTGCTCCGTCCTGCAGGGTCGCGAGAAATGCGGGAGCAATATGTCCGGGCGTAACCGGTTATTACTTCTCATTACATGCTCGATCAGCTCCTCATGCTTGGCGATATGCCCGGGTGGGCGGAACACGCGCCGCGGCGTGACGTCGCGCCGCGGGAATATCATGGACTCATGAGCGAGAAGCGAGTGCACCTCTCCAAGACCGAGCCCGCCGCCTACCAGGCGCTCGATGCGTTCGCCCGCACCGTCGGTGAGATCTGCGCGGCGAACGGCATCGACGATCGTCTCAAAGAGATCGTGATGATCCACAGCTCGCAGCTGAACGGGTGCAGCTTCTGCACACGTCTGCATGTCGACAGGGCGCTCAAGGCCGGCCTCGACACCGACACCCTCATGCAGATAGCCACCTGGCGCGAGAGCGATGTCTTCAGCGACCGCGAGGAGGCCGCGCTCGAACTCGCCGAGGCGTTCACCTTCATCGCGGAGGACGGCATCTCCGACGAGGTCTACGACCGGGTGGGCGGCGTCTTCACCGAGAAGGAGTACGCCGCGCTCAGCTGGGCGTGCGTCTCGATCAACGCCTTCAACCGCGTCGTGATCGCGGGACGGTACCCGGTGCCGCCCCGACAGGCACAGGAGCAGGCCCAGCCGCAGCCGCCGGCACAGACCGAGGCGCAAACCCAGCCGCAGGCACAGGCATGACGGTCCTCGACGTCGACGGCGTCACCAACGTCCGGGACGTCGGAGGGATGCCCGCTGCCGGTGGCCGGATCCGCTCTGGCGTCCTGCTGCGCTCGGGACAGCTCTCGGGCGCGACCACGGCCGGAGCTAACGAGGTGCGACGCCGCGTCGCTCACATCGTCGACCTGCGCGACGGCGAGGAGGTCGCGGCCGAGCCGACCGAGATCGACGGACCCGACACCACGCACCTGCCGCTGTTCCTCGGCTCCGTGCGTTCGTTCTTCGAGACCGACACGAGCCTGGACGACCTCTATCTGCATCTCCTCCAGGAGAGCGGCTCGAGACTGGTGGACGCGATCCGCATCATCGCGGCGGGCGAGCCCACACTGGTGCACTGCACGGTGGGCAAGGGCCGCACGGGCGTGACGGTGGCTCTCGCTCTGGCCGCAGTGGGTGCCGACCGCGACGCGATCATCGCGGACTACGCGCTCACGGAGTCGCAGCTCCCCGCGGAGCGGTCGCGGCGCATCGTTGCCTATCTGCGGTCGCAGCACCCCGAGGCGGTGCACGCCGCGGCTCTGGCCACGCAGTCGCCCGCGCCGGTCATGCGCGCACTGCTGCAGAAGGTCGACGAGCGGTGGGGCTCCGCGGCCGAGTACCTGCGCGCCAACGGCATGACGGAGGCCGAACTCGAGCGACTCCGCGCGGCCCTCGTGGAATCGGATGCCGAGCAAGGTTAGGCAACCCTTCACCTGGTGTACGATTGATGCATCATGGAGACCTTCCTCGAGACCCGCAGCACGCGCGCCGCACGCCGTGAAGAGCGGCGCCGTGCGCATCACCTCGTGACGGCCGACGAGCATTCGCTCGGCGAGCTCGAGGTGTTCCTGGCGACGCTGCCGCTGTGCGCGTCCGGACGGATCTTCATCGAGGTGGCCGACGCTTCCGACATCGGAGTGATCGATGCACCGGGACGCATGACGGTCACGTGGCTCGCTCGGGCTCAGCGCTCCGGCACCCCCGGCACAGGTCGGGCCTGCGCGCCCGGGCAGGCGCTCGCGCGCGCGACCTGCGCGTGGGCCGACGAGATGCTCTGCGACGACGAGTTCGAGACGCGCGTCACGCTGCTGGGCGGCTACCTGGGCTCAGCGGACATCGTCGAGCACCTGACCGGAGCGCTCGAGATCCAGCCCGGTCAGATCTACGCGCCGGAGCGGTTCGGGCTTCTTCCCGTCGATCGCTGAGCAGCGCTGCGACGCACGTAGTTGCCGTCTTCGAGCCCCGCCTCGATCTCGAACCGATTGCGCAGCGGATCCCGCCCCGCGAACAGGTAGAGCACCGGCAGCAGCATGCCGTAGCGCAGCCACTGCGCCTTGTGCACGGCCTCGTGGCGCAGTACCGCGTCGCTCGGACGCGTGTCTCCGGTGAGGAAGCAGCCGCCGACGCAGACGCCTCCGCGGTTGAAGGTCCATTGCGGCATGCCTCGGAACACCCAGAGTCCTGCACGGCGCTCCACGGGGCCGGTGCTCCAGAGTGATCCCCAGACCCAGCCGACGGCGGTGCCCCACCAGTAGCCGATACGGCTGAGGGGGGAGCGCAGGAGGAACGAGGGGATCCGCCGATCGAGGCGTCGTCCTCGAGCGAGAGCGTGCTCTGCGGCGGGGCGCCAGTCCTCGGTCATGCGACAGCGCCCACCAGGCGCAACAGGGCACCGAGATCCTCGACGGCGTCGGCGGGAGAGCGTGGAGCGAATCCCGCGATCGTCGCGCCGGCGAGCGGCACGCGGGTCCTCAGCGCGCGGATGGCCGCGCTCAGCACGGCCGGTGCCAGACCGAACGGCGCGGGGGAGGACACTCCGGCGATTTCGGCCGGGTCGAGAACGTCGACGTCGATGTGCACCCACACCCGCTGCGCACCGGTGGCGGCGACGGCATCCGCGAGGGCGTCGACGTCGTCGAGGTCCGAGACGGAGAGCTGACGCAGGCCGTCAAGGGGCGCGATCTCCGTGTCGTCGAGGTTGCGCATGCCCACCGTGACGACGCGGTCGCGCCGGACCGCGGGGTCGAGGACGAGCTGGGCCTCGCCCTCGCCGAGCACGGCCCGCAGCGCCATGCCGGAGAAGGCCCCCGAGGGCGAGGACTCCGGGGTGTGCAGGTCGGCGTGCGCGTCGCACCAGACGACGGCGAGGTCGTCGGTGCCGCCGGGGAGGGCGGCGAGAGCGGCGACGGTCACGCTGCAATCGCCGCCGATCACCACCGTCTCTGCGGTCATCGCGTCGCTGACCAGCTCGCGCGTCCGCAACAGAGCGCTGAGTCGGCGCACGCCGGTGCCGAGTGACTCGCCGGCCTCGACGGGGACATCGAGCACCGTGGTCGCCGCGCGGGGAAGATCGCCTGCTATCGCCGACGCGCCGTCGACGAGCAGCATCGCGCGCGGGGCGGGGGAACCCTGCCACTGCGGGACGACGAGGAATCGCACCATGAATGCCTCCGTGGAAAGAGCGGATGCCCCGGACACGGTGGTCCAGGGCATCCGAGGGGTGTCAGGAGCCTTCGATCGCCTGACGAGGTGCGCTTCCGCCGGCCTTCAGCTCGGCGAGACGGGCTTCGACCTCGGTGAGCTCGCCGATGTCGTCGAGGCTCTCGAACTGGGCGTCGAGGCTCGACGCGGCGAGCTCGATCTTGCCCTGCGCGAGCGCCTCCTGGCGGCGGACCTTGTCTTCGAAGCGGCCGAGCTCGCTGGTCGGGTCGAGCACGCTGATCGAGCCGACCGCATCCTGCACCTTGGTCTGCGCCTCGGCGACCTTGGCGCGGGCGAGCAGCTCGCTGCGCTTGTTCTTCAGCTCGCCGAGCTTGTCCTTCATGCCGTTGAGGCCGGACTTGAGCTTGTCGACGATCTCGGTCTGCGTGGCGATGGTCGGCTCGGCGCTGGTGGCCTCGCGCTCGGCGCTGATCTGGCGCTGGAGCGCGATCTTGGCGAGGTTGTCGAACTTGTCGGCATCCGCCGCGTCGCCCTTGGTGCGCATCTCGTCGGCCTTGCGGCTCGCGGCCAGAGCTTTGTTGCCCCACTCGGTCGCTGCCTGCACGTCTTCCTCGTGGTCGCGCTCGAGGAGGCGCAGGTTGCCGATGGTCTCGGCGATCGCCGACTCGGCGTCAGCGATGCTGTTGGTGTAGTCGCGGACGAGCTGGTCGATCATCTTCTGCGGGTCTTCCGCAGAGTCCAGGAGCGAGTTGATGTTCGCGCGGACGAGGGTGGAGATACGTCCGAAGATGGACTGCTTGGTCATGCGTGTTTCCTTTCAGAGGGTCGTGCTCGATGTCCGAAGTGGTTGTGGGGATGATCAGAAGCGTCGTCCTCCCGAGCGGCCGCTGCGGCCGGAGGATCGGCCTCCGCCGCCTCCGAATCCGGAGCTGCGGAAGCCGCCGCCTCCGCCGCCGGAGCGCCAGCTGCTGCGGCGCGAGGAACCGCCGCTGCTCCCGCCGCCCGAGATCAGGCCGCCGATGATGCCGCCGAGGATGTCGCCGCCGAGTCCGCTGCCGCCCGAGTTGCCGCCGCCTCCGAAGAGGCCGCCCCCGCCCCACCCGCTGTCGTAGCGATCGGAGGAGTAGGCCTGCAGATCGGACTGCGCGGAGGCCGCGGCCTGACGAGCGAGATCGAGAGCGTGTGTCGCCTCGGTGAGGGCGGCCTCAGTGTTCGTGGCGCGCAGATCGAGGGCTCGCGTCAGCCCGACCTCGGCTTGCGACAGTCGCGTGCGCGCGGTCGATCCGACGGTGCCACGGCGGGTCTCGATGAACTCGCGCGTCGAGCGGATCTCGGAGCCGGCCTGCGCGAGCGTCTGCTCGAGCATCTGCACCGCCCGCTGTGCGCGGGCGACGCTCTCGCGCCCCTGGGCGATCGCGGCATCGATCTGCGTGTTCGCGGCCGTCAACGCGGCGAGCGCCGCCTGGGGGCTCCGCGCCGAGCCGGTGAGGTGGTTCTGCGCACGCTGCAGCTCGGCCTGCGTCGCGGACGCCGCAGCGGCGATCGCGCCGGACGGGTCGGGAAGCTGCTGCGCGGTGGCGATGTCGCCCTGCAGCTCGGTGACCAGAGCCTGCGCCGTCGCCTCGATCTCGCCCAGCTCGGTGCCGAGCGTGGTGACCGCCTGTGCCAGCTGCCCGGCCTGCGCCGTCGACTGCTCGGCGGTGCGGATCGCGAACGCCGCGGTACCCGTCTGGCCCGCGGAGATGGCTTCGGCGGCGGCGGCGATCGAACGATCTGCGAGCTCGATGCGCTCCTGCGCCTGCGCGGGGTTGTCGGCGACGGTCGCGATCGAGGCCGCGTCGTAGGTCGCCGTCAGCGTCGCGAGCGCGGGTGCGGCGCTCGCGAGGAGCGACTGCACGGACGCTCTCTGGGCACGGACGCGTTCGAGTTCCTGCGGCGCGTTCTGCTCGAGCTTGCGCAGCGCATCGAAGGCCTCGGCGTTCGCATCGAGCATGTCGTCGATCTCGTCGCAGATCCCGATGATGCGGATGTGCCACGCGCGTCGGTCCTGGACGGTGTCCTCGATCTCGTCGTCGAGCTTCTGCTTCAGGTCGAACGCCTCGGACATCTTGGCTTTGGCGGTCTCGATCGCTCCGCTGAACGTCGCGGTCGCCGCCTCGCCGAACTGCGCCACCGCGAAGCCGAGCTCCTCACGGCTCGAGGTGATCGCGTCGTCGGCCTGCACCAGCGCCGCTCCGGCCTGGGTCTGCACCTGCTCGTCGGTGAGGGTGGAGAACGGATCGCTCGGGTCGGGCCGCTCGGGCATGGCGCCCCGCCTGCGCACGGCGGCCGCGCGACGTGAGCGCCGCACGAGCGCGACGACCAGCCAGATGACCAGGGCCAGTGCGATGACGCCGACCACGATCAGCGTCGTGCGCAGCGCGCCGGCGCCCCCGTCGCCCTGGATCTCGTCGGCGGCCAGGGTGATCGCTCCCTCCCAGTCGTTCTGGGAGGCGAGCGGGAGGATCTTGTCCTCCACACCGTCGAGCGTGCTGTCGCTGAGCGGGCCGTCCGGCGCGGCTGAGATGTAGTAGCTCCGGCCCTCGACGGCGATCGCGAGCAGATACTGCTCCGAGCCGAGGTTGTTGCTCTGGGCCACCGCATCCGCCCACTGGGCGTCGTCCGAGGGGGAGGTGAAGTCGTCGACGAGGACGACGAAGAGATCTGCCGAGGAGTTCTCGCTGAGAGTCTGCAGCCGGGCCTCGACCGACGCCTCCTCGCTCGGGGTGAGCACCCCCGCCTCGTCCGTGACGTAGCCGGAGTCCAAGGTGAGCGGATCGGTCGCCGATGCGGCGGATGCGGAGAACACCCCGGCCGCCGCCGCCACGGTCAGTGCGGCCAGCGTCAGCCACCGTGTCTTCATCGTGTTCCCTCCGACCGGCAGCCGAGCCCCATGCGAAAGAGTCTATGCACAGAGGTCGACACGCGACACCTTCCGACGGGGGATGACCGTTCGCCCTCAGCGGAGACACATACGCTGGAGGGCATGGACGACAGGTACGGATCGGATGTGCTCGCGTCGGGATGGCGGGAGCGCGCGGCGAAGCCGGTGCCGCAGGTTCCCGCCGAGCTCGATCTCGTCGTGGAGGTGGCCGACGACGGCTACTGCGGCGCGGTCACGCGGGTGCAGGGCGGCAACGTCGAGCTCGAGGACCGACTCGGGCGCAGACGGCTGTTCCCTCTCGGCGGCGGATTCCTGATCGACGGCTCGCCGGTGCGCCTGGGTCCGCCCGCGCCGAAGGAGCAGGGCGCGCGACGAACGGCATCCGGCTCGTTCGTGGTCTCCGACCAGCGCGCCAGGATCGCGCTCCCCAGCCGGATCCTCGTCGAGGGCAAGCACGATGCCGAGCTCGTGGAGAAGGTGTGGGGCGCGGATCTGCGGGTCGAGGGCGTCGTCGTGGAGTTCCTGCAGGGTGTCGACCTGCTCGACGAGCTGCTCGCCGCCGAACCGCCCAGTGCGTCCCGTCGGTACGGCGTGCTCGTCGATCACCTCGTCCCCGGATCGAAGGAGTCGCGCATCGCGGATGCCGTCGCCCGAGGCCCGCACGGCAGGCACGTTCGCATCGTCGGCCACCCCTTCGTCGACGTGTGGCAGTGCGTGACCCCGCGGGCGCTGGGGATCGCCAAGTGGCCGGAGATCCCGCGCGGCACCGATTGGAAGACCGGGATCTGCCGAGCGTTCGGCTGGCCGCACGAGACGCAGGGCGACACCGGGCGGGCCTGGCAGCACATCCTGTCGAAAGTGCACACCTACCGCGACCTCGAGCCCGCGCTGCTCGGCCGGGTCGAGGAGCTCATCGACTTCGTGACCGCTCCCGCGCACTGAGCGCCGGTCGGCGGGGTCGGATGCCGCCGACTACCCTGGGAACATGGTCGAACCCCGCACATTCCGTGACGAACCGGTGTCCTTCGTGCGCCGCAGCGGCCGGATGTCCGACGCCCAGGAACGCGCATTCGAGGAGCTCGGGCCGCACTACCTCCTCGACGTGCCGCGCGACGTCGCGTGGACATCGGTGCACCCCGAGGCTCGGCTGGACCTCGCAGACGAATACGGGCGTGACGCCGACCTGTACGTGGAGATCGGTTCGGGTCAGGGACACGCGATCGTCGCGGCCGCGTCATCGCGGCCCGGCGACGACTTCCTCGCGGTCGAGGTCTTCCGTGCCGGCCTCGCCCGCACGATGCTCGACGCGGACCGGGAGGGCGCCCGCAACATCCGGGTCGTCGAGGCCAACGCGCCGGAGGTGCTCTCGTCGTACCTGCCCGAGTCCGCGGCGGCCGAGGTATGGATCTTCTTCCCCGATCCGTGGCACAAGAAGAAGCACACCAAGCGCCGCCTCGTGCGTCAGGGATTCGGCGACACCGCCGCACGCGCGCTCCGGGACGGCGGCCTGTTGCGCCTCGCCACGGACTGGGAGGACTACGCGCTGCAGATGCGCGAGGTGCTCGACGCGGACCCGCTGTTCGAGCGGGCGTTCGACGGCGAGTGGGCCGACCGTTTCGACGGTCGGGTGATGACCGCGTTCGAGCGCAAGGGCATCGCCAAGGGTCGGGACATCCGCGATCTCGTGTACCGCCGCCGGTCCCGCACGTGACCTCCGTGCAGCGCACGCAGACGGACTGGATCGGCGCGGTCCCCGCGCTTGTCGTCTGCGCGGCGGCTCCCGCCTTCTTCGTCGCACAGATCGTCTGGCTCGGCTGGTCGCTGCTCGCGCTCGGCGTCTTCGGCGCCTGGCTCGTCGAGCGCCGCAGGCCCGGGACCCCGCACCGGACCGTGAGCGTCGGCGCGCGGCGGGAGACCGCCCGCACGATCGGCGTCGCCCGCACTCCCTCCCTCACCCGGGACCTCTCACTGATCGCGCTGGGCATGCTGATCGTGAGCGTGATCCCGCTCGCCGCCGAGCTCGACAACCTCGCCATGCTGCGCTTCACGCTCGCACTCGGCGGTGCGGTGGCGGTTCCCTACGCGGTGTCGCGCTTCGTCTACCGCGACAGGGCGATCAGCTTCCCCTGGCGCGCGCGTCGCCGGTGGGGTCGGCTGCAGTGGGGGTGGCTGGTCGCCGTGCTGGTGCTGGGGTGGCTGATCCTGCCGTTCTACTTCATCAGCAGCGGCGTGTACCAGAACTGGCCGGTCGTCGACACGCCCGACCTCATCGCGCGCCTGTTCGTCGGTGTCGGTGCCGTGGGGATCTGGGATGAGCTCTTCTTCATCTGCACGGTGTTCGCACTGCTGCGGCGGCATTTCCCCGATGCTCTCGCGAACGTGCTGCAGATGATCGTCTTCGTGTCGTTCCTGTGGGAGCTCGGGTACCGCGAGTGGGGGCCGCTGCTGACGATCCCGTTCGCCCTGCTGCAGGGCTTCATCTTCGTGCGCACGCACTCGCTCGCCTACGTGGTGACGGTGCATCTGCTCTTCGACGCGGTCGTCTTCGCCGTGCTGGTTCACGCCCACAATCCCGGTCTGCTGCCGATCTTCCTGCTCTAGGAGGTCGCGGGCGGATACGATCTAGTCATGCTCATCGTCGGACTCGTCTTCGCCGCGGCCGCTGCCGCGTTCCACGTCTTCATCTTCGCGCTCGAGTCGCTGCGGTGGACGGAGCCCGAGACGAGGAAGATCTTCGGCGTCGCCAGCGAGGCGGACGCGCAGACGACGAAGTCGCTGGCCTTCAACCAGGGTTTCTACAACCTGTTCCTGGCACTCGCCGCGCTGCTCGGTGTGGGCTTCGTGATCCTCGGCCTCACCACGGTCGGTCTCACGCTCGTGTTCGCCGGCACCGGGATGATGCTGGCCGCGGCTCTCGTGCTCATCCTCTCGGACCGCACGAAGGCGCGCGCGGCGATCATGCAGGGAACCCTCCCGCTGCTCGCCGTGATCGTCACCGCGATCGCCGTGTCGATCGGCTGATCCGCTGCTCACCGCTCGCGAGGGGTGACAACCCGATCGCGTCGGGCCACACTCGGTGCATGGCCGATTGGGTGCTGCACGTCGACATGGATCAGTTCATCGCCGCGGTCGAGGTGCTGCGCCGGCCCGAGCTCGCGGGGCTGCCGCTGATCGTCGGCGGACGGGGGGACCCGACAGAACGAGCCGTCGTGTCGACGGCGTCGTACGAGGCCAGGGCGTTCGGGATCGGCTCGGGCATGCCGCTCAAGATCGCGGCGCGCAAGGCGCCGGAGGACGCGGTCTTCCTCCCCGTCGACCATGACGCCTACGAAGCGGCGTCCGTCGAGGTGATGTCGGCGTTGCGCACCCTGCCCGGCGTGGTGCTCGAGGTCATCGGCTGGGACGAGTGCTTCCTCGGTGTGCACACCGACGACCCGGAGAAGACCGCCCGCGGGGCGCAGGCGGCGGTGCTCGACGCTACGGGGTTGCACTGTTCGGTCGGCATCGGGGACAACAGGGTGCGAGCCAAGATCGCCACGGAGTTCGGCAAGCCCCGCGGTGTCTTCCGCCTCACCGGCGAGAACTGGTTCGCGGTGATGGGGGACAGGCCGACGCGTGATCTCTGGGGCGTCGGTCCGAAGGTGCAGAAGCGTCTGGGCGCCCACGGCATCAAGACGGTACGAGAACTCGCGGATGCCGACGAGGAGCTTCTCGTCTCGGAGTTCGGGCCGCGGATGGGAGTCTGGTACCACGGACTCGGCTCGGGACTCGGGCCGCGCGTGGTCGACCCGACGCCCTGGGTGGCTCGGAGCCACAGCCGCGAGACGACGTATCAGCAGAACCTGACCACCTCCGAACAGATCCGCGAGGCGCTGACGGAGCTGGCCGGACATGCTTTCGACGACTGTGCTGCCGAAGGTCGGCCGGTGGTGCGCGTGCACATCAAGGTGCGCTACGCCCCGTTCGAGACCAGGACGTTCGGGCACAAGCTCGACGCGCCGACGACACGGCGAGACGACGTGATCGCGGCAGCCCTCGCCCTCGCAGCCACGATGGATCCGCAGCGGGAGGTGAGACTTCTCGGCGTGCGCGCCGAGATGACGATGCCCGAGGTCGATGGGGCGACAGAGCGCACGCCGGTGCGCGGCAGGATCTGAGCGGTCTGGCGGTGTTCGTCACTCGCGGATGACGGCGGCGACGGCGCTCACCTCGATCAGCGCCCCCGGCACGCCGAGTCCCGCGACGAGCGCGGCGGAGACCAGGGGAGGGACGCCGTCGCGTGCGAGCATCGAGGCGACGGCGCCGTAGGCGGCACGGAGGTCGGCATCCTGATGGATGTAGATCGTCCAGCTGACGACATCGTCGAGTCCGGCGCCCGCGGACTCCAGAGCGGTGCGAGCGTTCTGGACGGCGCGGAGTGACTGCTCGGCGGCATCCGTCGAGACGAGCGTTCCCGTCTCGTCGACGCCGTTCTGGCCGCCGATGAGGATCGTCGTGGCTTGGGGAGGAATGACGGCGACATGACTGAAGGCAGGACTCACGACGAGTCCTGCCGGCTGTGCGAGTGTGATCTCCATCTGCCGATTCTGCACCGGGGTGCGGACATCCGCACGGTGTCGTTCGGTCCCTGGCGGGCTGACAGGCTGACGGGGCGGGCGGGAGATCCGCCCGCCCCGTCGGCGAGATCAGCCGACCTGCGGAGCGGTCGATGAGCACATCGACCGCTCCGTGGTCCGCAGTGCGCCCACGCGGTTCAGAACTTGAAGAGCACCTTGCCGACGCGTCCGGCCGTGTTGCTCGCGCGCACGGCGTCTGCGGCATCCGCAGCGTCGAAGACGCCGGCCACAGGGAGCGTGAGCGTGCCTTCGGTGACGCGCTGGATCAGCTCGCCGAAGAGGGCGCCGCGGGTGGCGGCGTCCATGGTCTGGATGACCTTGCTGCCCCAGAAGCCCTTGACCGTGGCCTGCTTGAAGATCACATCGCCGGAGCGGATCTCCATGACGGGCGAGTTCATCGCACCGAACGCCACCAGGGTGCCGCCCTCTCCGAGCAGGGAGAGCACATCGCCTGCGGAGGATCCGCCGACGGAGTCGACGCCGAACGCGACGTGCGCGCCGTCGGTGAGGCGCGCGACCTGCTCGCGCCAGTCGTCCTGGTCGGTGGCGACGACGTTCTCGATGCCCTGCTCGCGAAGCTCGTCGACGCCGGCGGTGCGTCGCACCAGGCCGATGACGTTGATGCCGCGTGCGGCCCCGAGCTGGGCGAGCATGCGTCCGACGGCGCCGTTCGCCGCGTTCTGAACGATCCAGTCGCCCTTCTCGGCGCCGAGGAACTGCAGCAGGCTGATCGTGCTGAACGGCATCGAGACCAGCTGTGCGGCGCTCTCGTCCTCGAGGGACTCAGGAACCGGAATGAGGCCAGCCGCGTCGGCGACGATGAACTCCGACCAGGCGCCGAACGTGCCGCCGGTGGCGACGCGCTGTCCGACGGTCAGGTTCTCCACTCCCTCACCGAGTGCATCGACGACGCCGAGCGCCTCGGTGCCGGATGCGGCGGGGAGCTCGGGCTTGAATCCGTAGGTGCCGCGGATCGTCCACAGGTCGTGGTTGTGGATCGGTGAGAGGACGACGCGAAGGCGGACCTGGCCGGGGCCGGGCTCCGGCGTCGGGCGCTCGGTGACCTCGAGGACGTCTTCGGGCTCGCCGAATGTGCGGTGCGTGAGTGTGCGCATGATGTTCTCCTTGTGGGATCTGTCGTGGGGGTGGCCGGCGGGTGATCAGTCGTCGGAGACGGTGATCGCCACGTCGATGTTGCCGCGGGTCGCGTTGGAGTACGGGCACACCTGGTGCGCGGCGTCGGCGAGGGCCTGAGCCTGGTCGTGGGGGAGGTCGGGGATGACGACCTCGAGCTGCACGGCGAGGCCGAATCCGCCCTCGCCGTTCGAGCCGATCTGCACGCGCGCTCCGACGGACGAGTCGGTGATCTTGATCTTCTGCGCGCGGGCGACGCTCTGCAGCGCGGAGTGGAAGCATGCGGCGTAGCCGGCGGCGAAGAGCTGCTCGGGGTTCGCGCCGTCGCCGCTGCCGCCCATCTCCTTGGGGATGGCGAGGTTCAGCTCGAGGCGTCCGTCGCCCGTGGCGACACGTCCGTCGCGTCCTGCTCCGGTGGCGAGTGCCTCGGCGGTGTAGAGAGCGTCCATCGTGTGGATTTCCTTCCGGTTGGGGTCTGTCGGCGCGTGACGCGCGGGGAGTGAGGGTCTACGGGGTCTTCTGCAGTCGGGCCGTGAGCTCCTGGAGCTCGGCGATGAGGTGGTGGCGCTGATCGTCGTCCTGCATGCCGGCGAGTGCGGCGACGGCGGAGTGCACGGGCGCGACCTCGGATCGCAGAGCGGTGCCCGCCTCGGTGAGGCCTACGGTGACGACGCGCTCGTCGGTGGCGCTGCGCGACTTGGAGACGTAGCCTGCCTGCTCCAGGCGGCGCACGAGGGGGGAGAGCGTGCCGGAGTCGAGCTGCATGGCGTCGCCGAGCGACCCGATCGTCTGCTCGCCCTCCATCCAGAGGATCGCGAGCACGAGGTACTGCGGGTACGTCAGGCCCCAGGGAGCGAGCAGGGTGCGGTACGCCTGCGTCGTCGCGCGGGCGGCGGAGTAGAGCGAGAAGCACACCATCTCATCGGTCACGGCCATGCGACGAGTATTGCACACGATTAAGTTGTGCACAACCGAATGATCGTCATTTAGTTCCGATATGTGACTTCCACCCTGTGTGACTACTAGCTAAACTAGCGATCATGGAACGGTACTCACGGCTGCGCTGGGCGGGCCTGGTCTTCATCAGCATCGCGGTCTCGCTGATCATCGTCGACTCGACGATCGTCAATGTCGCGATCCCTGCGATCGTCGACGACCTCGGCATCACGTCCACCGAGGTGCAGTGGGTGCAGGAGGCCTACACCCTGGTGTTCGCCGCGCTGCTGCTCGTGTTCGGCAGCCTCGCGGATCGATTCGGCCGGCGCCGGGTGATGCTCATCGGCGTGGTCGTCTTCGCCGCGTCGTCGGTGCTGGCGGCCCTCGCGCCGGATGGGGGAATGCTGATCCTCGCTCGCCTGGCGCAGGGAGTGGGAGGCTCGATGATCCTGCCGACGACGCTGTCGATCATCAACGCCACCTTCCGCGGCCGTGAGCGGGGCATCGCGTTCGCCGTGTGGGGATCGACGATCGGCGGAATGGCCGCCGTCGGCCCGCTCCTCGGCGGATGGCTCACGACCGCGTTCTCGTGGCGCTGGGCCTTCGGCATCAACATCCCGCTCGGCGTCATCATCGTCATCGGCGTGCTGCTGACCGTCGCCGAGTCTCGCAGTGATCGCACCTCCCGCATCGATGTCATCGGAGCGCTCCTGTCGGTGCTCACGATGGGAAGCCTCGTGTTCGGGCTCATCGAGGGGCGCACCTACGGCTGGTGGCTCGTCGACCAGCGTCCGCAGATCGGCGACTGGACCTGGCCGCTCGATCTGTCGCCGATCCCGTTCGCGTTCGCGCTCGCTCTGATCGCCCTCGTCGCCTTCATCCTGTGGGGGGTGCACCGCGAGCGTCGCGGCACCTCGACCCTCTTGGCACTGCGTCTGTTCGCGATCCCGTCGTTCCGCAACGGCAACATCGCGGCCACGGTGGTCTCGCTGGGGGAGTTCGGCATCATCCTCGCGCTGCCGCTCTGGCTGCAGTTCGTGCTGGGCTTCGACGCGCTGCAGACGGGGCTGCTGCTGCTGGCTCTCGCCGGCGGATCATTCGTCGCCAGCGGTGCAGCCGGTGCGGCGAGCGGCAAGGTGCCGCCCGTCTGGGTCGTCCGCGCGGGGCTGCTCGCCGAGATCGTCGGTGTGGCGGGCGTCGGCTTCGTGATCGCACCGGATGCGTCGTGGGTGCCGCTCATCCCGTTCCTGTTCGTCTACGGACTCGGCGTGGGACTCGCGACGGCCCAGCTGACCGGTGTCGTTCTCGCCGATGTCCCCGTGGCGGACAGCGGTGCCGCATCGGGCACGCAGTCGACATCGCGGCAGCTTGGTGCCGCTCTCGGCGTCGCGGTTCTGGGCACCGTGCTCTTCACCAGCACGGCCGGGATCCTCGATTCCTCGCTGGAGGCCAGCGGAGTGCCCGCCGATCAGCGCGATCAGGTCGTGTCGTCGGTCGTCGACAGCGCCGGTGCCGCGATCAGCGGACTCGAGGCGCAGCCCGACACCGCGGCCATCGCCGACGACGCCAAGGCCGCCTTCTCGGACGGAACGCGTTTCGCGGCGTGGACCGCGGCCGGGTTCCTCGCCCTCGGCCTGCTGTCGACGATCTCCCTCGGCTCCGGAGCACGGAGTCGCCCGGAAGACGGAGAGGCGGACTCTGAATCCCGACCGGCGGGCGGCGCTGCGGAGGGCGGGCCCTCGAACTGACCGAGGTGCGGTCGTGGTGAGCGGTCGACTCCAGACGCGGAGAACCCCCGCCCGTGATGGGCGGGGGTTCTCTGGCTCCAGCGTGTGTGTGCCCCCGACAGGAGTCGAACCTGCGACCTACGGTACCGGAAACCGGCGCTCTATCCACTGAGCTACGGAGGCGTACCGAACGACGATATCACTGCTCGGGAGTGGTCTCCGACCCACCGGCCTCCGTCACCGGCGCGTCGCCCAGTTCGGCGAGAGCCGCGGCGAGCTTCTCGGCCAGGTAGCGGTGGCCGTCGGTGGAGGGATGCTTGCGCCCGACCTCCACGTCGATGACCGACAGGTAGTTCTGCGCGGTGATCCAGTTCTGCGCGATGGGGGAGATGTACCACCAGCCGCGGGCCGCGGCGAGATCGCCGAGGTCGGTGTCGATCCGCGCCGTCTCGGTGCCGACGGGCAGCTCGTGCGGCGCGGGGCCGAGGACGACGATCGTCGCCTCCGGGTACTTCGCCGCCATCGCGTCCCACGCGGCGGTCACGGCTTCGCGATACCCCGCCGCGCCCTGAGCGCGGTCGTTGATGGATCCCTGCAGGATGACGAGGTCGGGAGTGAGGGTCGGATCGAGAGCGGCGATCCGCTCGCCGAAGGCGGGGCCGTCGATCCCCGGCTTGAGGTACCCGCTGCCGCGGACGCCGTCGACGATCGTCTCGCCGTCGAGCAGCTCGGCGAGCACGTAGGCGTAGCCGAGGGTGGGCTCGGTCGCGGCCGAGCCGTAGGTCCACGAGTCGCCGAAGACGAGCACGGTCGGGTGCTCGGGCAGCAACAGGGGGACGGGAGCGACGGTCACCGCCTCACCGCCGGCCGCAGCTCCCGCGGGAGGTGTCGAGGGCACCGAGACCCAGGGGCGCCAGACCCCGAGGGCCACAGCGGCCAGGGCCAGGATCACCGCGATGACGAGGCCCGCGAGGGGCAGACGATGACGGGTGGAGGCGGCCTTCATGGCATGACTGTAGATCACGTTCCCCCTCCCGCAAATTCGGGGGCTCACCGCGCCGTAAACTGGGACGGCTATGAACCCTGACACACTCGCCGAAGCCCTCCTCGCCGTCCTCGCACCGATCGCCGAGGAACGACGTCCCGGCGAGCCGTTCGAGCTCGCCGCATCCGACATCGTGCTCGACCGTCCGCGCAACCGCGAGCACGGCGACTGGGCCTCGAACATCGCGATGCGTCTGGCGAAGCCGTTCGGCACCAACCCGCGGGAACTCGCTCAGCAGATCGCCGACGGTCTGGTGCAGGTCGACGGCATCGAGAGCGCCGAGGTCGCGGGTCCTGGTTTCATCAACATCCGCCTGGATGCCGCCGCCGCCGGCGCTCTGGCGAAGGTCATCGTCGACGCCGGCGTCGCATACGGACGCAACGACACCCAGGCCGGCAAGTCGATCAACATCGAGTTCGTGAGCGCGAACCCGACCGGCCCGCTGCACATCGGCCACACCCGCTGGGCCGCTCTCGGCGACGCGATCGCCCGCGTGCTCGCGGCATCCGGTGCCACCGTCGCGCGGGAGTACTACATCAACGACGCCGGCGTGCAGATGGAGCGGTTCGCGAAGTCCGTGCTCGCCGCCGTGAAGGGCGAGCCGACGCCGGAGGGCGGATACGCCGGAAGCTACATCGCCGACCTCGCTGCCCGAGTGATCGAGGCCCGCCCCGATCTGCTCGATCTCGAGGCGGAGGAGCAGGTCGTCGTCGCGCGCGAACTCGCCTACGGGTTCCAGCTCGACGAGCAGAAGCAGTCGCTGTCGAAGTTCAACGTCGACTTCGACGTGTGGTTCTCCGAGCGCACGCTGCACGCCAAGGGCGCCGACGGCACGAGCTTCGTCGACCAGGCCGTCGACCGCCTGCGCGAGCAGGGGCACGTCTTCGACGACGAGGGCGCGGTCTGGGTGCGCACGACCGATTTCGGCGACGACAAGGATCGTGTGATCCGCCGCTCGAACGGCGAGTACACCTACTTCGCCGCCGACGCCGCGTACTACCTGAACAAGGGCGATCGCGGGTTCGAGTACAAGCTGTACCTGCTGGGAGCCGACCACCACGGCTACGTGCATCGTCTCAAGGCCATCGCGGGAGCGGCGGGGGAGGACCCCGAGAAGAACGTCGAGGTGCTGATCGGCCAGCTCGTCTCGGTCGGTGGAGCGCGCCTCAGCAAGCGCGCCGGCAACATCATCGAGATGGATGACCTGCGCGAATGGCTCGGCACCGATGCGCTGCGGTACTCGCTGGAGCGCTCTCCTGCGGACTCGCCGCTCGCCCTCGACCCCGAACTGCTGCAGAAGCGGACGAACGACAACCCCGTCTTCTATGTGCAGTACGCCCACGCCCGGACACACAACGTGGCGCGCAACGCCGCGGACTCGGGCGTCGACCGTTCGGAGTTCGCCCCCGAGACGCTCACGCACGAGACCGAGAGTGCGCTGCTCGGAGCGCTGCAGGAGTTCCCGCGCATGGTGGCCTTCGCCGCCGAGGTGCGCGAGCCGCACCGGGTCGCCCGCTACCTCGAGGAGCTCGCCGGCCTGTACCACCGCTGGTACGACAACTGCCGCGTGATCCCGCAGGGCGACGATCCCATCGAGACCGTGCACCGCACGCGTCTGTGGCTCAACGACGCGGCGGGTCAGGTCTTCCGCAACGGGCTCGACCTGCTCGGCGTCTCCGCGCCCGAGCGCATGTGACCGGCGTCCGCGACGCCGACAGGGGGATGACAGCATGAGCGACGACAACCACACGCTTCCCTACCCGGCGCGAGACCCCGAGCATCCGACGCTCGTGATCCCCGGCGGTGCAGACGAGGCGGATGCCGCCGAGGCCGCACCGAAGCCCCGCCGTCGCAAGCGCTGGCCATGGGTGCTGGCCATCGTCCTCGTCGTGCTGGCACTGCTCGTCGTGGCGGCGGAGCTCATCGTGCGCGCCGTTCTGCCCGGGATCGTCCGGGGAATGGTGATCGAGCAGCTCGACCTGCCCGCCGACCAGCAGCTCGAGGTGGAGGCCGACGGCATCCTGCTGCCGCAGCTGATCGGCGGCTCGCTCGACACGCTGCACCTGTCGACTGATTCCGTCACGCTGCAGGGCATCACCGGAGCCGTCGACGCGACCGTCACCGGAGTGCCGCTGCGCGGGGGCGATCTCCGCGGCGCGTCCGGCACGATCCGCATCGACGAGTCGCAGTTCGGCAGCCTCCTCGCCGACACCGATCTTCCCGTGGAGTCCGTGACGCTCGAGGAGCCCAACGCGACGGTCTCCGGATCCGTGACGGTGCTCGGACTCTCGATCCCGCTGTCGCTCACCGTGCTGCCGGGCGTCGCCGACGGCGACCTCGAACTCACTCCGGTGGGTGCCGCCATCGGCGGACTCGAGGTCGACGCCGATCAGGTCGGCTCGTCGCTGGGGGCGCTGGGAACTCGGCTGACCGAGACGCAGCGGGTATGCATCGCCGACCAGCTGCCCGCGGGCATCACCCTCGTCGGGCTGAAGGTCGTGGGCAGCGAGGCCGTGATCGACGTGGACGTCGACGGGGCCATCGCGACCGATGAGAGCCTGCTCGAGAAGGGCACCTGCCCGCGGGGCTAGGCGAAACACCTGCCCACGGCACCTGGTGTCAATCTGCGGGCGTCTCGATCGTTGACCCCGAACGCGCGTCGCGCTCGGCCTTCTGCGCGGCGCGCAGCTCGGCGGTCGCGAGCGTGACCTCGGCTTCGGCGCGCTGCACCCGTCGCTGCGGGAACGTCGACGCGCCGAACCGGGCGTGCACGCGGTCGTGGCGCTCCTCCTCGGAGGTGACGATGAAGGCGGACGAGATCAGGATCACCTGGGTCGACAGGTTGAGCCAGATCAGCAGCGCGAGCAGCGAGGCGAACGAGGCGAGCAGCGGGTTGCTCGTCGCCCCGCCGATGAACAACCCTGACAGCTCCTGCAGCACCAGGAGCCCGACGCCGCCGAGCAGCGCACCGCTCCACAGGGAGCGCGCCGAGGGAGTGGTGCCCGAGAGCACGCGGAACACGCCCGCGATCAGCGCGGTGTCCAGGGCGAGCACGACGAGCAGCGATGCGATCCGGATGCTCCAGATCGCGACCGCGGAGTCGTCGGCGATGCCCAGCAGCCCCGCGATCCAGGTGATGCCGATCCGGCCGATGAAGGTGATCGCCGCGGCTGCGACGAACGAGAGGCCGATGCCGATGGCCAGGAGCAGGTTGCGCAGCATCACCCAGATGAAGAGGACGTCGCCCTGCGCGGTGCCCGCGAGGATCCGCACGGCCGAGCGCAACGATCCGACGGCGGCGAGGGCGGAACCGGTGAGAGTGATCACCGAGACGACGCCGGCGACGGACAGGGAGATCGGCGCCTGCAGGTCGGACGGGTCGATGATCGCGCCCTCGCCGATGAGTCCCGGCACCACGGACTGCACCGCGTCGATGATCGCGTCCCACGCAGCCGGGTTGCCGGCCAGCCAGAGCGCCGCGATCGAGAAGCCGAGGAGCACGGCGGAGAACACGCTGAAGAGAGCGCGATAGGTCACGCTGTCGGCCAGCATCGGTCCGCGTCGCTCCGAGTAGAGCAGGAACGCCCTGACCACACGCTGTCTGAGTGCCCATCGGATCGCCGCGGCGCTGACACGCGGGATCAGGCCGGGACGATCGGCTTCTGGGGCTGCGGATTCGGTGCTCATCGCGAACAGTCTAGGAGCCGCTGCGGACCGCGCTCAGGGGGTTGACGCGGAGGGTCACCATGGCGGATGCGGCATGACGGGTGCCCTAGAATCGGGGGCGACCTCGCAGTGCGCGTGTTCGCCCGAGACCCGTCCCACGATTGGTGTTCCTTGCTTTCCCCTGCCGACTCGCTCGCCCCGGAATGGCTCGTCGTCCCCGACGACGTGAACGATCTCGCCGCCGCCGTCTGGCCCGCATCTGCGCATCGCGACGCTGACGGGGTCGTGCAGCTGGCCGGTGTCTCCGCCACCGCGCTCGCCCAGACCCACGGGACGCCGCTGCTGGTGATCGACGAGGACGAAGTGCGTGCCCGTGCCCGCAGCTTCCGCGTCGCGTTCGACCGCGCGGCCGCCGACCACGGCACCACCGCGCAGGTGTACTACGCGGGCAAGGCGCTGCTGACCACCGTGATCGCCCGCTGGGTGGTCGATGAGGGGCTCAGGGTAGATGTCTGCACCGGCGGAGAGCTCGCGGTCGCGCTCGCGGCGGGGGTCGCCCCGGCATCCCTCGGCTTCCACGGCAACAACAAGTCCGTCGCCGAGCTCGAGCGCGCCGTCGAGGTGGGCGTCGGCACGATCATCGTCGACAGCGCGATCGAGGTGGAGCGGCTCGCGGCCATCACTGCGCGGACCGGCGCCACGCAGCGGGTGCTGGTGCGGGTCATCAGCGGTGTGCACGCTGAGACCCACGACTTCCTCGCCACGGCGCATGAGGACCAGAAGTTCGGATTCCCGCTGCCCGAGGCTGAGCAGGCGGTGGCCCGCATCCGCGAGATCCCCGGTCTCGAGTTCGCCGGGCTGCACTGCCACATCGGATCGCAGATCTTCGGGGTCGCCGGCTTCCGCGAGTCGGCGTCGCGGGTGCTCGAGCTGCATGCCGCGCTGCTCGAGGGGGGCCCGGTGCCGCAGCTCAACCTCGGCGGCGGCTTCGGCATCGCGTACACACGCCTCGACGACCCCACTCCGATCGAGACGCTTGCGGGCGAGATCGTCGCCGCCGTGGCCGAGGGCTGCGCAGCGCGCGGGATCGCGGTTCCTGCCCTGTCGTTCGAACCGGGACGCGCGATCGTCGGCACCGCGGGGGTGACCCTGTACGAGGTGGGCACGACGAAGGATGTCGCCCTCGACTCCGGTGCGACCCGTCGCTACGTCAGTGTCGACGGGGGCATGAGCGACAACGCCCGCCCCGCCCTCTACGGCGCGCAGTTCTCGGCTCGCCTGGCGTCGCGCGCGGGCACCGGCGAAGCGCAGCTCAGCCGCGTGGTCGGCAAGCACTGCGAATCCGGCGACATCGTCGTCGACCACGAGTTCCTGCCGGCCGATGTCGCGCCGGGCGACCTGCTCGCGGTGCCGGCGACCGGCGCGTACTGCGCCCCGCTCGCGAGCAACTACAACCACGTGCCCCGTCCGCCGATCGTCGCGGTGCGCGACGGGCGGTCGACCGTCATCGTCCGCGGCGAGACCATCGACGACGTCCTGTCACGGGACGCCGGTATCGAGGCATCCGAGAATCCTCGGTGACCCGCGCTCCCCGTGACGCGGCATCCGACGACGTACGACAGATCCACCCTCCGAAGGAGAAGCAATGACGACTGAGTACCGACGACTTCGGGTGGCGCTGCTGGGCGCCGGCGCGGTCGGCTCCCAGGTGGCCGACCTGCTGCTGCGCCACGGTGACGAGCTCGCCGATCGTGCGGGCGCCGCTCTCGAGCTGTCCGGCATCGCCGTGCGCAACCTCGACGCCCCGCGCGACGCCGACCTGCCTGCGGAGCTGTTCACGACCGACGCGGAGTCCCTGATCCTCGGGGCCGACATCGTCATCGAGCTGATCGGCGGGATCGAGCCGGCTCGCACGAACATCCTCCAGGCCATCGGCTCCGGAGCCGATGTCGTGACCGCGAACAAGGCGCTGCTCGCCACCCACGGTCCCGAGCTCTTCGAGGCCGCCGATCGCGTGGGCGCCTCGGTGTACTACGAGGCCGCCGCGGCAGGGGCGATCCCCATCATCCGCCCGCTGCGCGACTCGCTCGCGGGCGACCGGGTCGTGCGCATCATGGGCATCGTGAACGGCACGACCAACTACATCCTCGACCGGATGGAGACGGAGGGCGCCGACTTCGCCGATGTGCTCGCCGACGCCCAGCGCCTCGGATACGCCGAGGCCGATCCGACGGCCGACGTCGAGGGCTACGACGCCGCGCAGAAGGCCGCGATCCTCGCGAGCCTCGCCTTCCACACCGCGGTCCCGCTGGATGCGGTGCATCGCGAGGGGATCTCCTCGATCACCGCCTCGATGATCGACGAGGCCCGCGCCGCCGGATTCGTCATCAAGCTGCTCGCGGTCTGCGAGCGCCTCGAGGCGAACGGCGCCGAGTCGATCTCGGTCCGCGTGTACCCCGCACTGGTGCCCCAGTCGCACCCGCTCGCCTCGGTGCACGGCGCGAACAACGCCGTCTTCGTCGAGGCCGAGGCCGCCGGCTCGCTGATGTTCTACGGGGCGGGAGCGGGCGGTGTGCAGACAGCATCCGCCGTTCTCGGCGACGTCGTCTCGGCGGCACGGCGGCACATCGCGGGCGGAGTCGGTGTCGGCGAATCGACCAGGGCGAACCTGCCCGTCGTCGCGATCGGCCACGTCACCACGCGATACCAGATCACGCTCGAGGTCTCGGATGCTCCGGGCGTGCTCGCCACGGTCGCCGGGATCCTCAGCGACGGCGACGTCTCGGTCGCCACCGTGGTCCAGACCGTCGAGGGGGAGGCGGAACCCACCGCTCGCCTCGTGATCGGCACCCATCGTGCGACGGACTCGGCGCTCAGCGCCACCGTGACCGCGCTGTCGGAGAGCTCCGTCGTCGAGCGCGTGGTCTCGGTGCTGCGCGTGGAAGGCGAGTGACCGTGGCGGCAGGACGCACGGTCGAGGTCACGGTTCCGGCGACCAGCGCCAACCTCGGCCCCGGCTTCGACACGCTCGGGCTCGCGCTCAGCGTCTACGACACGCTCCTCGTCACCGAGCTCGCGGCCGGGGAGCTGGAGATCGAGGTCACAGGATCCGGCGCCCAGGAGATCCCGCGCGACGCGTCGAACCTGATCGTCCGCACCGTCGCGCACGTGTACGCCGATGTGGATCGTCCCTTTCCGGGTCTGCGCATCCAGGCCGAGAACGGTGTGCCGCACGGACGCGGCCTCGGCTCGTCGGGAGCCGCGGTCGCCGCGGGCATCCTCGCGGCCAAGGGGCTGCTCGAGGGCGACGTCGACATCGACGACGCCGACATGCTCCGCCTCGCCACGGAGATCGAGGGGCATCCCGACAACGTCGCTCCGGCGCTCTTCGGCGGACTCACGATCGCCTGGATGGGGGAGCACGGCGCCCGGCACAAGAAGCTGCTCGTGCATCGCGGAGTCTCTCCTCTCGTGCTGGTGCCCTCGTACACGATGTCCACGTCGGCCGCGCGCTCGCTGCAGCCGCCCCACGTCTCGACCGCGGATGCGGTGTTCAACCTGTCGCGCTCGGCCCTGCTGATCGCGGCACTCACCCAGAGCCCCGAACTGCTGCTCGATGCCACGGCCGACCGTCTGCACCAGGACTACCGTGCCGAGGCGATGCCCGAGACGCAGCGACTCGTGCAGGCGCTGCGCAGTGCCGGCTTCGCGGCCGTCGTCTCGGGCGCCGGACCCAGCGTGCTGGTGCTCGCGGACGGCCCCGGGCGCCGCCAGGATGCCGTGGAACTCGCCGAATCCACCACCGACACCCCGTGGGATGCGCTGCTGCTCGCCGTCGACGTGCGTGGTGGTACAGTGGGGGAATCGAGCGGAGGGCTCCACGCAACTGCGTGAATCTGGCCCCATTGCAACTCTGCAAGTCCCGCACGCAAATCCCTGTATCACTGCTCTCAGCGAGAACCCGGTTCTCTTCGAGAACCCAGTGACGAGGCGGCTGACGCCGAGCGTCAGCCCGTGCGACCGCGCTCAGCACCCGTTGTGCGCGTACCGCTCGTGTTCCCCAGACTGAAGAGGGAGTACTCGTGGAGAATTTCTCCGAGACCCAGAACGACAAGGCGGCACCTGCCGCCGAGGCTCCGGCGAGGGCGTCCGACGCCGCGACCGCATCCGCGACCGAAGTGGCCCCTGCACGCAAGCGCGCACCGCGACGTGCGAGCACCGCGACCGCTGCAGCGAAGGCCGAGAAGGCCGCGGCGGCCGCCGCTGAGGCGCCCGCCGCCGATGCCGCACCCGCCGCTGCATCCGCTGCCGCACCCGCCGCCGAGGCTCCGGCCGAGGCTGCACCGAAGGCGAAGGCCCCGCGCCGCAGCCGGGCGAAGAAGGCCGATGCCGAGACCGAGGCGTCCGCGCCGTCCGCGCAGGCTCCCGCCGCCGAGGCCCCCGCCGCGGACGCGGCACCGGCCGAGTCCGCACCGTCCGCCGACGCCGGATCCTCCGACGCGACCGACGAGCCGAAGAAGACCACCGGTCGCGGTCGCCGCACCACCAAGAAGCCGGCGGCCGATGCCGAGGCTCCCGCCGCCGAGAAGCCCGCCGAGGCTCCTGCGACGGAGACCCCCTCCTCGAACGATTCCGGCTCCGACTCCGCCGACGGCGGCGACGAGCAGGGCGGTCGTGGACGCAACCGCAACCGCAGCCGCAACCGCGGTCGCGGCCAGAACGGCAACGGCCAGGGCGACTCGCAGCAGACGCAGCAGCAGAGCGCGCCGACCGACGACGACGGCGGAAACGCCCGCAACCGTCAGCGCAACAAGCGTCGCGGCGGCGCCCCGACCGACGAGTTCGACACGGAGATCGGCGAGGACGACGTCCTGATCCCGATCGCCGGCATCCTCGACGTGCTCGACAACTACGCGTTCGTCCGCACCACCGGCTACCTCGCCGGCCCCAGCGACGTCTACGTCTCGCTCGGCCAGGTCAAGAAGTACAACCTGCGCAAGGGCGACGCGATCGTCGGATCGATCAAGCAGCCCCGTGAGGGCGAGCAGCAGGGACGTCAGAAGTACAACGCCCTGGTCAAGGTCGACTCGATCAACGGCCTGTCCGTCGATGACGCGGCGACGCGCGTCGAGTTCGGCAAGCTCACCCCGCTGTACCCGCAGGAGCGTCTCCGTCTCGAGACCGCTCCCGAGAAGCTGACCCAGCGGATCATCGACCTCGTCGCCCCGATCGGAAAGGGACAGCGCGGGCTCATCGTCGCGCCGCCCAAGGCGGGCAAGACGATCGTGCTGCAGCAGATCGCCAACGCGATCGCGCAGAACAACCCCGAGGTCCACCTCATGGTCGTGCTCGTCGACGAGCGCCCCGAAGAGGTCACCGACATGCAGCGCACGGTGAAGGGCGAGGTCATCGCCTCCACCTTCGACCGCCCCGCCGAGGATCACACCACGGTCGCCGAGCTCGCCATCGAGCGCGCCAAGCGCCTCGTCGAGCTGGGCCGCGACGTCGTCGTGCTGCTCGACTCGATCACGCGTCTCGGTCGTGCTTACAACCTCGCGGCCCCGGCCTCGGGACGGGTGCTCTCGGGTGGTGTCGACGCCTCGGCGCTGTACCCGCCCAAGCGCTTCTTCGGCGCCGCGCGCAACATCGAGAACGGCGGATCCCTCACGATCCTCGCCACGGCTCTCGTCGAGACCGGCTCCAAGATGGACGAGGTCATCTTCGAGGAGTTCAAGGGCACCGGTAACAGCGAGCTGCGCCTCTCGCGTCAGCTCGCCGACAAGCGGATCTTCCCCGCCGTCGACGTCAACGCGTCGAGTACCCGTCGCGAGGAGATGCTGCTCTCGGCCGACGAGGTCAAGATCACCTGGAAGCTGCGCCGTGCCCTCGCGGGCCTCGACCAGCAGCAGGCGCTCGAGGTCGTCCTCGGCAAGCTCAAGGAGACCCACTCGAACGTCGAGTTCCTCGTGCAGATGCAGAAGTCGATCCCGACGCTGCCTTCGGGCGCGCACGGGCACGACAACAACATCCGCTGAGCGGAGCCGGAGTGTTCGAGTCCGTCCAGACTCTGATCGACGAGCATCGCCGGGTGCAGGAGGAGCTCTCCGACCCGGCGGTGCACGCCGACGCCGCGCGGGCGAAGCGGGTCAATCGCCGCTACGCCGAGCTGTCGCGGATCGTCACCGCCCATGAGGCATGGGTGGCGGCATCCGACGATCTCGACGCCGCCCGTGAGCTGGCACGCGAAGACGACGCGTTCGCCGCCGAGATCCCGGCTCTCGAAGAGGGACTGCAGGCGGCGCAGGAGAGGCTTCGGCGGCTGCTGATCCCTCGCGATCCCGACGATGCGCGTGACGTGATCATGGAGATCAAGGCGGGGGAGGGCGGTGCCGAGTCGGCGCTGTTCGCCGCGGACCTGCTGCGGATGTACATCCAGTACGCGGCCTCCAAGGGGTGGAAGACCGAACTGCTGGAGCGCAACGAGTCCGATCTCGGGGGCTACAAGGACGTCCAGGTCGCCATCAAGGGATCCTCCACCGACCCCGCGCAGGGCGTCTGGGCGCACCTCAAATACGAGGGCGGGGTGCACCGGGTGCAGCGCGTGCCCGCGACCGAGTCGCAGGGTCGTATCCACACCTCGACCACCGGTGTGCTGGTGTTCCCCGAGGTCGACGAACCCGACGAGATCGCGATCAACCAGAACGACCTCAAGATCGATGTCTTCCGCTCGTCCGGGCCCGGCGGTCAGTCCGTCAACACGACCGACTCCGCGGTGCGCATCACGCACCTGCCCAGCGGGATCGTCGTCTCGATGCAGAACGAGAAGTCCCAGCTGCAGAACCGCGAGGCCGCCATGCGCGTGCTCCGTGCCCGACTGCTCGCGAAGCAGCAGGAGGAGCTGGACGCCGCGGCCTCCGATGCACGCAAGTCGCAGATCCGCGGAATGGACCGCTCGGAGCGCATCAGGACGTACAACTTCCCGGAGAACCGCATCGCGGACCATCGCACGGGCTTCAAGGCGTACAACCTGGACCAGGTGATGGACGGGGCTCTCGAGCCCATCATCGAGAGCGCGATCCAGGCCGACGAAGAGGCGCGGCTCGCCGCTGTCGGCTCCGACTCCTGACGGCTCTGCGTCCGTGCGGTTCCGTGCGCTGAGCGCCGCGATCGCGACGGCGCCTCAGGTACGCGCCGCGTAGCGGTGCTCCGGTCGCCCCGTTGCTCCGTAGCGCAGGCGCACCTCCACGACGGTGCGTGCCGCGAGCGCCGCCAGATGACGTTGTGCGGTGGCGCGCGAGATGCCGACCCGCTCGCCCACCTCGGCCGCCGATGCCTCGCCGTCGCCGAGCGCCGCGAGCACCAGCTGTTCGGTCGCGGAGCGCGAGACGGTCACGGGTTCGCCGGAGCCGTGCAGGATCGCCAGCGCCCGGTCCACGTCCTCCTGCGGCAGGGGACGGTCGCCGGCGAGGAGGTTCCGATAGCGTGCGTACCGGTCGAGCAGTCCCGTGAGGGCTCGTCGCTCGAAGGGCTTGCGCAGGTAGCCGACGGCGCCCGAGCGCAGCGCCCTGCGCACCGTGGGGCCGTCGTCTGCGGCGGAGATCAGGATGGCGTCGACCCCCGTCTCCCGCACCAGGGCGATGCCGTCGCCGTCGGGAAGATAGACGTCGGCGAGGAGCAGATCGGGACGTGACGCGCGGAGGCCGTCCTGTGCTTCGGCGATCGAGCGCACCGGATCGAGGGCCGTGTAGCCGGGCTGCTCGTCGACGATGCCCCGATGCAGCTCGCCGACGCGGAAGTCGTCGTCGAGGATCAGGACGCGGAGGGGATCGGTCATGGGGTCTCCCTGTGAACTGTCGGAGCGGCGGACACGGCACCGCCGAGGCGTGCGGCGAACACCGCGCCGTGCGCGGCGCCGCCCGGATCGATGATCCAGAGGTCCCCACCGCTGCGGCGGGCGATCTCCCGGGCGAGCGGGAGGCCGAGTCCGTGACCGTGCACGCGGTCGGCGCCGTCGTCGCCGGGGGAGCGGGGTGACATCGGTTCGGTGCTGCCCAGCCCCGGTCCGGAGTCGGCGACCGTGAGCACGAGTGCGTCGCCGTCGCCGAGCACCGCGACCTCGACCCACCGGGGTTCGCGGTCGCCGGCCACCGCCGCTGTCACGGCGTTGTCGACCAGGTTGCCCAGGACGGCGGCGACGTCTTCGGGCTCGACGATGTCGCCGATCAGCTGCGTGTCGTCCGCGATGCGCAGCGCCACACCGCGTTCGCCCGCCTCGAGGCCCTTGGCGCCGAGGAAGGAGTGCAGGAAGGCGTCGCCGAGCAGATCGAGTCCGACGACGGGGAACGCCACGGAGCCGCGCTCCACGAGCTCGCCGAGGAAGGCCCGCGCGTCGGGGATGCGGTCGGCGTCGAGGAGGCCGGCCGCCACGTGCATGCGATTGGCGAACTCGTGTCGCTGCACTCGCAGGGCCGCGGTCACCGCGCGCACGCTCTCCAGCCTCTCCGTCAGCGCGATCAGGTCGGTGCGATCACGGATGATCAGCACGTCGCCGAGTATGCGTCCGGCGCGCTCGACAGGCCGTGAATCCAGATAGAGCACGCGCTCGTCGATCACGGCGCTGGAGCGCGCCACGGTGCCCGAGGCCGTCTCGAGGAGC
>NZ_JBEOUR010000018.1:0-49479 GCF_040302605.1 Microbacterium sp. NPDC097977 | reverse complement strand
ATCGCCCACACCTTCGCCGAGATCCTGTCGCAGGCGGGGGCGTGGGGACTCAGTTTCGAGCTGGCCGATCCGGTGCGAGCCGGCGCCTACCAGGGATCATAGCCTTCGCGGCCTGTCTGCTGACGCTGTGGCACGTGGGGGCGTCGTTCCTGTGGATCGCGCCGTACTCGGCACTGCGGGAGATCCCGACGCAGCAGGTGCTGTCCGGGTACATGCTGCCGATGTTCGGTCAGTCGTGGAGCGTCTTCGCCCCCGAGCCGATCAACGGCGACTACCACTTCAACGTCCGAGCCGTCATCGAGAAGGACGGCGAGCAGGTCGAGACCGGCTGGGTGAGCGCGACCGACGTCGAGCTCTCGATGATCCGGTACAACCTCTTCCCGCCCCGAGCCGGCATCCAGTCGAGCGAGGTCGCCAGCGGTCAGATGAACGCCTTCAACAAGCTGAACGCCGATCAGAAGGCCGTCGTCGCGCTGGACTTCGCGGAGGGCGACGGGGAGGAGTGGATGGTCCGCTCCTTCGACGAGCTCGAGGGCGACAACCCGTCGACCGAGGCGTACATGGCCGAGGAACACCTCTCCACCGCCTACGCCACCCAGGTCGCCTACGCGATCTGGGGCGCGGATGCCGTGATCAAGGTGCAGTACCGGGTGAGCCGCCAGAACGTCGTCCCGTACGCGGATCGCAACGACCCCGGCGCCCAGCGACCGGATCCGACGTTCTCCACCACGGGGTGGCGACTCCCTGTAGAAGAGGAAGGGCAGAGCCGCGAGAACTTCGCGAACACCTTCCGCAGCCAGTTCGAGAGGACCCAGCCGTGAGCGCACCGACCAGGACCGCGTCCTCCACGGCGAAGACGAAGAAGAAGGCGCCGGCGACCAAGGGGGCGGCATCGACGCGGGCCACGATCACCGCGCCCGCGACCGCGCCCGTCGCTCCCGCCCCCGCTCCGACGGCTCCCGAGCCGACGGCCCCGTCGCCGTCCGGCGCTCCGGACGGAACGCCGCCCCGGTCCTTCCTCACCCGCCTGCTGAGCTTCGCCTCGTCGATGATCGCCGGACTCTGGGCGATGGTGCTCTCGGCCATCGATCGCATCTCGGCCTTCGTCGGCGACTGGCTCTCCTCCGGCAAGAAGGCCCTGTACGGGCTCGCCGTCACCCGCATCCTGTTCGGCGTCACCGCGCTCGGCCTGCTGGCCGCGAACTTCGGCACGCGTCTCTACACGTTCGGATCGGGATCGGCCTGGAACGGCGAGCTCGCCGACCCCGTGAGCGAGTTCCCGAAGATCTGGGTGTTCAGCGCGTTCCACGCGGCGATGGGCAACGACGTCCTCTATACCGCGCTGTATCTGCTGCTCGGCGTGCTCGCGGTGCTGTTCGTGCTGGGCTGGCGGTTCCGCATCGTGCTGCCGGTCTTCTTCTGCCTGTGGATCGGCTTCGTCGAGGCCAACGACATGGTCGGCGACCAGGGCGACAACATGTTCCGCATCGCGCTGCTGCTGCTGTTCTTCGCCGATCCCGCCGCGCGGTGGTCGCTGGATGCGAAGCGCCGGGCGAAGAGCGGCGAGTGGTTCAGACCGAACAGTCAGCCGGCGCTGCTGGGCACGGTGTTCCACAACCTCGCCCTCGTCGCCCTCACCGCGCAGGTGTGCTTCGTGTACGCCTCGGGCGCGCTGTACAAGGCGGGCGGCGCTCCGTGGGAAGAGGGGTACGCGGTCTACAACCCGCTGCAGACCGCGCGGTTCGGCACCTGGCCGGTGCTCAGCGATCTCGTGACGTCGTGGGGACCGATGGTCGTCGCGGCGACCTGGGGGTCGATCATCCTGCAGGTGGCCTTCCCGCTCATGCTGCTGACCCGACCGACGCGTCTGATCGGGCTCGTCGGCATCCTCTCCTTCCACATCGGCATCGGCGTGCTCATGGGGCTGCCGTGGTTCTCGCTCACGATGATCGCGATCGACTCGATCTTCATCCGCGACCGCACCTGGGCGCGCCTGAGCTCGGGCACCCGGCGGCGATGGGAGCAGACGAGGACCTCGCCTCCACCCGGAGCATCTGTGGGCTGACCACAATCGTGTCGGTCCACAGGATCGGTACGACTTGGAGGATGGGTACAGGCGACTTCTTCGGATGTTGTCGCAGACCTACCATGAAGGCACCCCTACTTCCCTCTGAGAGGAACGCTCATGGTCGACGCCGCCGTCCGTCCGAAGACGACCCGCCCTCATTCCCGCACCAGCGACGCGAATCTGCGCATCGACGTCGCCCGCGTCACCGATCTGCTGATGGGCACCTGGGCGGACACCCGCCGCGAGGCGCGAGAGATGATCAAGGACTCGGCGTTCTGGCGCGACGACGCACTGGGCAAGGACGAGCACCGCGAGCGCGTGCTCGGCCAGCTGCACCTTCTGGTGGAGAAGAAGGCTGTGCACCGCGCGTTCCCCAAGGCGCTGGGCGGCGAGGAGAACAACGGCGGCAACATCGCGGGCTTCGAGGAGCTCGTCGTCGCCGACCCCAGCCTGCAGATCAAGTCGGGCGTGCAGTGGGGGCTCTTCGGCTCGGCCATCCTGCAGCTCGGCACGGCCGAGCACCACGCGAAGTGGCTGCCCGGTGTCATGGATCTCTCGATTCCCGGCGCCTTCGCGATGACCGAGATCGGCCACGGGTCCGATGTCGCCGCGGTGGGGACGACCGCGACGTACGACCCCGCGACCGAGGAGTTCGTGATCAACACACCCTTCCGGGGCGCCACGAAGGAGTACCTCGGCAACGCGGCGCTGCACGGCATCGCCGCGACCGTGTTCGCGCAGCTGATCACGAACGGCGTCAATCACGGCGTGCACTGCTTCTACGTGCCGCTTCGCGGTGACGACGGCAACGACCTCCCCGGTATCGGGCGCGAGGACGACGGCCTCAAGGGCGGCCTCAACGGCATCGACAACGGACGCCTGAGCTTCGACCACATCCGCATCCCCCGCACGAACCTGCTGAACAAGTACGGTGACGTGGCTGCCGACGGCACGTACTCGAGCGCGATCGACAGTCCAGGTCGCCGCTTCTTCACGATGCTGGGCACGCTGGTGCAGGGACGGGTGTCGCTGGACGGTGCGGCCTGCTGGGCCTCTGCTCTCGGACTGGACATCGCGATCACCTACGCCACCCAGCGTCGTCAGTTCGACGGCGCCGACGGGCAGGAGGTCGTGCTGCTCGACTACGGCAAGCACCAGAGGCGCCTGTTCCCGCGTCTGGCGACGACCTATGCGCAGATCTTCGCGCACGACGAGTTCCTGCAGAAGTTCGACGGCGTGTTCTCGGGCCGCATCGACACCCCCGAGGACCGCGAGGATCTCGAGACGCTCGCCGCAGCCCTCAAGCCGCTGTCGACCTGGCATGCCCTCGACACGCTGCAGGAGGCGCGCGAGGCCTGCGGCGGTGCCGGCTTCATGTTCGAGAACCGCCTCGTCGGACTCCGCGCCGACCTCGACATCTACGTGACGTTCGAGGGCGACAACAACGTGCTCCTGCAGCTGGTCGGCAAGCGTCTGCTGACCGACTACGCCCGGCAGTTCACCGGCAAGGATGCCGCTGCCCTGGCCAAGTTCGCCGTCGGGATGACCGCGGGCAAGCTGTTCCACGGCGCCGGCCTCCGCCAGTTCGGGCAGTCGGTCGTCGACCTCGGGCAGGTCTCGCGGTCGGTCGAGAACGGGCTGCGCGAGGAGCAGCAGCATCAGCTGCTCGCCGAGCGCGTGCAGCAGATGGTGGCCGACATCGCCGGCCGGCTGCGCCCTGCGGGCAAGGACAAGGCGCTGGGTGAGCGGCTGTTCAACGAGAACCAGGCCGAGCTGATCGAGGCGGCGCGGGCCCACGGTGAGCTGCTGCAGTGGGAGGCGTTCACCGACGCCCTGCGGCGCATCGAGGATGCCGACACCAAGAAGGTGCTCACCTGGCTGCGCGATCTGTTCGGGCTGCAGCTCATCGAGAAGCACCTCGCCTGGCACCTCATCAACGGTCGGCTGTCGACGCAGCGCGCCGCCGCGGTCTCTCGCTACATCGACCGCCTGTGCACGCGCCTGCGTCCGCACGCTCTCGACCTCGTCGGCGCGTTCGGCTACGAGCCGGAGCACGTGCGCGCACCGATCGCCTCGGGTGCCGAGCGCCGGCGTCAGGACGAGGCGCGTGAGTACTACGCCGCGCTCGCGGCATCCGGCGAGGCTCCGGTGCTGGAGAAGACGCTGAAGAAGAACGCCAGACGCTGACCTCGGGTCAGGAGCGCGTTCACAATTCAGCAGGAACGGCCCCGCACCTCGTGTGCGGGGTCGTTCCTGCAGCCGGGGCCGATGTTCGTGCGGAATCGCGCACGCGGGCCGGTGGCCGAGCTGAGTGACCGGGTCCGAGCTTCCTGCCCTGATGTCCGTGTCAGGCCGGTGGGTACGTCGCGGGTGTGGTCGCGGTAGGTGGGTACGTCGCGGGTGGGTACGTCGCAGGTGCGGAGGGGGCCTGTTCCGATCGCCGCGACTGCGCGCGCACCCGCAGGAGCACCGCGGTGAATGCGAGATACAGCACACCCGCCGCGGCCCCGCCTGCGTAGAGCAGCATGCTCGGTACGACGGTGTTCAGCGGGCGGGGCAGCTGGAACAGCATCGGCACCGTGGCATCGGGAGCGGCGATGAGAGCGACGCCGACGGCCAGCAGCGCCACCGCCGGCAGGATCAGCGCGAACGGCGACCAGCGGGTCAGAAGGACGCCCGCCACGACGAGCACCGTGCCGGCGACGACCGCTCCCGCGGCCCCCGGACGGATGTCGAACTGGAACCGCTGCAGGGCGAAGAGCGTGCCGTCGGCGATGCCCCAGGCGATCGCCCCCGCGCCGGCGACCAGCAGCAGCGGTGAGGCGATGAGGCCGATCCCCCCCAGGACTCCGCTCTTCGGGCGCGGGTCCCGGCGCACCAGCGCCAGCACCAGCCCCATGGCTCCGAGAGAGGCGAGCACGATGAGGGGCACGCCGTACAGAAGGCCGTCGCCCCACTCCCGTGGAGTCACCCGATAGAGCCATGACAGCGTCACGGGGAGGACCGCGACGACGAGAGGGCCGATGCTCGACAGGCCGACGACGATCAGGCCGGCGGAACTCCGGATGCCGGTGAGCGCGACCAGCACGAGCAGCGCGAGCCCGAGCGCCTGCAGCAGCACGGGGCCGATGAGCGGCGTCACGTCGCCGTCGAAGCCGTAGGCGAGGAGCGTGAGATTCATCGTCTGCCCGCCGACGGAGAGCAGGATCAGGGCGATCGGAGTGAGCACGAGAGCCACCACGATCGTGAGCAGGCGTGCGGTCGACGATGATGTGCGCATGGACTTCCCCTCCGGAGCCGTAGCACCACGGTACCGATACCCACGTCGGGATCGACACAGGTTCGGCCCGTAAGGTCGATGGGTTCTACCCGAATCCACCCGAGGAGCCCGTGATGACCCGTGTCCACGCTTACGCCGCACCCAGCGAAGCCGCACCGCTCGAGAAGACCGTCATCGAGAGGAGGGAGCTCGGTGCCCACGACATCCTGATCGACATCGCCTTCGCCGGCATCTGCCACTCCGACATCCACACGGTCCGCGGCGACTGGGGCCCGCAGAGCTATCCGCTCGCACCTGGTCACGAGATCGCGGGAACCGTCGCCGCCGTCGGCTCCGACGTGACCAGGCACTCCGTCGGCGACCGCGTCGGCGTGGGATGCCTCGTCAACTCCTGCGGCGAGTGCCGCAACTGCGAGCGCGGCGACGAGCAGTTCTGCTCCCGAGGCGCCGTCTTCACCTACGGCAGCACCGATCGTGACGGCTCGATCACGCAGGGCGGCTACTCGGAGCAGGTCGTCGTGACCGAGTCGTTCGCCGTCCGCATCCCTGACGCTCTCGCGCTCGATGTCGCCGCTCCGCTGCTCTGCGCGGGCATCACGACCTACTCGCCGCTTCGTCACTGGAACGTCGGACCCGGCTCGCGCGTCGCCGTCGTGGGTCTCGGCGGTCTCGGCCACATGGCCGTGCAGATCGCCCATGCCCTGGGCGCCGAGGTGACGGTGCTGTCGCAGACCCTGAACAAGAAGGATGACGGACTGCGCCTCGGCGCCGACCACTACTACGCGACGAGCGACCCCGAGACCTTCGCGTCGCTGGGCGGCTCGTTCGACGTGATCCTCAACACCGTGAGCGCGGTCGTCGACCTGCGCGCCTACCTCGGGCTGCTCGATGTGGGCGGCTCGATGGTCTGCGTGGGGGCGCCCGCCGAACCGCTGCCCGTGCAGGTGATGTCGCTGATCGGCGGTCGCCGTTCGCTCGCCGGCTCCAACATCGGCGGCATCCGCGAGACGCAGGAGATGCTCGACTTCTGTGCCGAGCACGGCATCGCCTCGGAGATCGAGGTCATCACCGCCGCGCAGATCAACGAGGCGTACGACCGCGTGCTCGCCTCCGACGTGCGCTACCGCTTCGTGATCGACGCCTCGACGTTCGCGGACTGACCGCAGCGCCTTCCCGGCGCCCGCCGCGTTCTGGCTGACTGTGCCCCGGTCGTCGGACGGGATGACGGCATCCGGCCCGCCACCCGTGACTTCTTCAGCCATCCGGTTCGATATGAAGGAGGGGAGCGGGTCGGCATGCCGGAGCCGACCCGCAGCATGTCCGCCGTCGCCGATAGCGTGAGCGCATGACCTCCCTGATCACCGCACCCGATGGCCGCGCTCGCTGTGCCTGGGTGGGAGACGACCCCGAGTACGTCCGCTACCACGACGAAGAGTGGGGCACGCCACTGCACGGCGACCGTCCGCTGTTCGAGAAGATGTCGCTCGAGGGCTTTCAGGCGGGCCTCTCGTGGATCACCATCCTGCGCAAGCGTCCTCGCTTCCGCGAGGTCTTCGCGGGCTTCGACGTCGATACGGTGGCGGAGTTCGACGACTCCGATGTCGAGCGGCTCATGGGCGATGCCGGCATCATCCGCAACCGGGCCAAGGTGCTGGCGACCATCGGCAACGCCCAGATCGTGCGCACCATGGCCGAAGGAGAACTCGACCGACTCATGTGGTCGTTCGCGCCGTACCCCTCGGGCACCCGGCCGGCGGCCCTGTCGGACGTTCCGCCCGTCACCCCTGAATCCACCGCGATGAGCAAGGAGCTGCGTCGCCGCGGCTTCCGGTTCGTCGGACCCACCACCATGTACGCCCTCATGCAGTCGAGCGGAATGGTCGACGACCATGTGGAGGGATGCTGGCGGGCATGACCGGGGCGTGACGTGCGGGCACCACCGGGGCGTGACGCGCGGTCATGATCAGCGCTCCCCGCACACCGCCCGCGGGAAGGTGACAGAGGCGGTGTGGGCGACCCCTCGACTATGATCCGATGGGGGGATGCGCGCACTCTGCTGACGCGGCACGGCGTTCTCTCGCTGTCTGTTCACTTCGGGAGGGAAGCGCATGGCCAAGCGCACCATGTCTGCGCCACCGGTGCTCTCCGGTTACAGCTACGTCCGGCCGCTGGGCTCGGGCGGTTTCGCCGACGTCTTCCTCTACGAACAGGATCTCCCTCGACGTGTCTCGGCCGTCAAGGTGCTTCTCGCCGACGCCGTGAACCCCGAGATCCTCCGCACCTTCAACGCGGAGGCGGACATCTCCGCCCGTCTCAGCGCGCACCCCGCGATCGTGACGATCTACCAGGCCTCGATCTCGTCCGACGGTCGTCCGTACATCGCCATGGAGTACTGCCCCGACAACATGAGCGCCCGCTACAAGCGGGGCCCGCTGCCGGTCGCCGACGTTCTCGACACCGGCGTGCGCATCGCCGGTGCGCTCGAGACCGTGCACCGTGCCGGGCTCCTGCATCGCGACATCAAACCCTCCAACATCCTCGTCAGCTCGCTCGGCAGCCCGGTGCTCGCCGACTTCGGCATCGCCGCGGCCGTGCTCGACGAGGGCGAGTCCGACACCATCGCGATGTCTGTGCCGTGGAGCGCCCCCGAGGTGCTGCAGGAGAAGGTGTCGGGATCCGTGGCCAGCGAGATCTGGAGCCTCGCAGCCACCCTCTACACGCTGTTCGCCGGCCGTACGCCGTTCGAGGTCGACGACCGGTCGCAGAACTCCCGCGACCGCCTGACCCGCCGCATCGTGAAGGCGCAGTACACGCCCGTCCCCGTCGCCGGGTTCCCCCGCGGAGTCGACGAGATCCTCTCCACCGCGATGCAGCGCGATCCCGAGCGCCGGTTCGCGTCGATGACCGAATTCGCCGAGCGTCTGCGCTGGGCGCAGTACGAGCTGCGCATCGCCCCCACCGCCTTCGAAGCGGCATCCGCCGACTGGGCGGCGGCCTCGCCCGTCGACTTCTCCGACGCCGCCTCCCGCGGCCCCGTCGTCACCACCGTCGACCCCGCCTCGCGCCGCGCCGCGCGTGCGGCCGCGAAGGGAACAGGTCCGCGTGAGGTCGACGCGCAGCCGGCCCCGAAGCGGGAGCGCTCGCCTCTCGTCTCAGGACTCATCGGCGCCGGAATCGGCATGGTCGCGCTCGGCGCGGTCGGGGTCACCGTGCTGATGCTGACCGGAGTGATCTGATGGCGATCGGTGACCGCAGCAGAACCGCGACGCCGCCGCCCTCCCGTCGACGGCTGATCGCATCGATCGCCGGTGTCGCCGCCCTCGCGACCGTGGTCGCGGTGGCCGTCACCGCCCAGGGCTACGAATCGCAGGAGGTGCCCCGCCTCGAGTCGTCGGTCTGGGTGCTCCGGGATTCGGGCCAGTACGCGCGCGTCAACACCGAGCTCGCCGAGATCGACACCGTGCGCAACGTCGACGCGCCCGACGCCGTCTGGCAGAGCGGCGCGGAGGCGGTGCTCTACAGCCAGGGCTCCCGTCAGCGGTGGGATCTCGACGCCGCGGCACCTCAGAACCTCCTCGCCGATGCCGGCGAGGAGGGCACCGCGTCGGCCTCGGAGCCGACCCCCGCCGGCACCAGGGAGATCGTCTCGGCCGGCCCCTACGTCGCGTACCGCTCCGACACCGGGCAGGTCTCGGTCTCCACCCTCAGCGCAGGCGCGTCGACGGCACTCGTCGACCCCTTCGCCGAGGTCGAGGTCGAAGAGGGCGAGGACAGGCCCACCTACACCGCGGATGCGATCGGCCTGTCGCCGGACGGCATCCTCGCGCTGTACTCCGGTGACGAGGGCGCGGTGCGCCGCTTCGACATCGACGAGTACGCGTTCATCGGCGACGCGCAGGCGATCGACTCGGCGCCCGAGGCCGGAACCGACGTCACCATGACCGTCGTGGGCGACCGCTGGGCGCTGCTGCAACCGGGCGACGGACAGCTGTGGACGGGCGGGGGAGAGCCGCAGAGTCTCGACATCGCCGACGACGCCATCCTCCAGGCAGGCTCCGCCGACGCGGAGAACCTGCTCATCGCCGATTCCGACGGCCTGGTCTCGGTGCCGCTCGGAGGCGGCGAGGCGACACGCACGGTGGAGGCATCCGGCGTTCCCGCTGTTCCCACCTTCGCCGGCGGGCAGGCCTATGCGGCCTGGCTCGACACCGGCTCCGGAACCCTCTGGGCCGACGGCGACACCGTCGATCTCACCGTGCCGGACAAGGCTCTGGAGTCCGGGTCGATCCGGCCGGTGTTCCGCAGCAACGGCGATCGTGCGGTGCTCTCCGAGGTGGGGACGGGGCTGATCTGGACGGCTCCGGAAGGTCGCCTCATCCCGCTGGACCAGTGGGCGGTCGAGAAGGAGACCGAGCAGGAGGAGGGCACGGTCGTCGTCGAGGACATCGCCGAGCAGATGCCACCGGTCGCCGTCGATGACGCGTTCGGCGTGCGCAGCGGCCAGCAGGTCATCCTGCCCGTGCTCTACAACGACCACGACCCGAACCGCAAGGACGTGCTGTCGGTCGACGCGGCATCGCTCAGCGGCCTCTCGAATCCCGACTTCGGTGATGTGTCGCTCGTCGCGGACGGGCAGTCCCTCGTCATCACCGTTCGCGCGGCATCGGGGCAGGCCAGTTTCAGCTACGCGGTCACCGACGGATCCGCCGTGTCGGAACCCGCGACCGTGACGCTCACGGTCGTCGATCCCGCGTCGAACTCCGCTCCCGTCTGGTGCGGTGTCGAGGCGTGTCAGCAGGAATGGCCGACCCCGCAGCTGCTGCCGGGAGGCAGCACGATCGTCGCGGCGCTGTCGGGCTGGGTCGACCCCGAGGGCGACCCCTTCGTGCTCAGCGACGCCTACGAGACCGACGCGGCGGCGCCCGTCATGGTCGTGCCCATGGACGACGGCCGCGTCGCGATCCGCCACACCGACCCGAACGCCTCCGACGCCGTGATCTCCGTGACGGTCGTCGTCCAGGACGCGCAGGGCGCCACGGCCGAGAAGGTCCTCGACGTGCAGGTGACCGCCAACCCCGCACTCGTCGCGGCCCCCGTGGCGCTGAACGCGCTCGTGGGCGAGCCGCAGTCGATCGAGGTCGCGGATCACCTCTCCGGCGGATCCGGCTCCTACCGGCTGCTCGATGCCGTGCAGACGTCGGCCTCCGCCGACGGCCTCGAGGTGGCACCGAACACGGCAGCAGGCACGGTCGAGCTCACGGTCGCCCAGCCGGGTCAGTACGTCGTCACCTACACCGCGCAGGACGCGGTGACTCAGGCCGAGCGCTCCGCCGTGATCCGCGTCACCGCCGTCGACGGATCCACCGCTCTCGCGATGGCGCCCCTCACCGCCTTCGTCCGCGAGGGCCAGGACACCACGGTGGACGTCCTCCGCGGGGTGCAGAACAACACCGGTCGCGTGCTGCTGGTCTCCGGCGTCGAGAGCTCGACCTCCCTGCTCAACGTGGGAGTCGTGGGCAACGAGAGCATCCGCGTCAGCGGCACGACCGCCGACGGAGAGCCCGGCGTCATCGGCTCGGCATCCGTCACGATCGCCGACGGTGCGGGAGGCGCCGTGAAGGGCACGGTCACGGTGTTCCTCACCTCGCCGTCGACCGTCACCAGGCCCATCGTGTTCGCCGACGCCATCACGGTGCGCGCGGGGTCCCTCTCGCGCATCGCGGTCACGGCCAACGACGTCGCGCCCCGCGGCGAGCCTCTTCTCGTGCTGCCGGAGGTGACCGGATCGGACCAGCCCGACGAGCTCGTCTTCGCCGACGGCAACGCGCTGCGCTACCTCGCCCCGAAGACCCCCGGCACGTACCGGCTCACCTACTCCGTCGCGCTCGAGCGCAACCCCTCGCTGTCCGACAACGGCACGGTGCTCGTGACCGTCGTCCCGTCGGGCACCAACCGCGCCCCGACGCCGATCACGCTCGAGGGGCGAGTGCTCAGCGGCCAGACGGTCTCGCTCAAGGTTCCGCCGACGGGGATGGACGCCGACGGCGACAGGGTCTCCCTCGCCGGTGTCGCGCAGCCGGGCTCGGGCAAGGGCACCGTGACCATCTCGCCCTCGGGCGACGCGATCGTGTACCGCGCCCCGGCGGGCGGAGTCGGCGACGGCCAGGTCAGCTTCGACTACACGGTCAGAGACACGCAGGGAGATCAGGGAACCGGCACCGTGCGGATCGGCGTCCTCGACGCCGCGATCGACGACACGGCCCCTGTCACGTTCAGCGACTACGTGCGCGTGCGCGTCGACTCGTCCACGCCGATCGTGCTCGATCCGCGTGCCAACGACATCGATCCCGCCCAGGGCGAACTCGAGCTCGTCGAGCTCATCCCGAATGCGCCGACGGCGCCGGGCAATCCCCTCTACGAGCGCCTCGACCGGCTGATCGACGATCAGACGTCGCTGGACGACGGCCGCGTCGTGCTGCAGGCCGGAGACACCGCCGGCACGAACTCGTACATCTACACCGTGCAGTCCACACGCACCGGAAGCACCTCGCAGGGCCTCATCGTCGTCACCGTCACAGAAGACGACGTCGCCGACCAGCCGACGGTCACCGACACGGTGCTCACCGCCCGCGACAGGGCAGAGCTCTCCAGCGGCGGGATCGACGTCGTGACCGATCGGGTCCGGTGGACCTCGGGCGACATCGGCGAGCTCACGCTCAGCCTCTGGGGCGACCAGCCGGGATTCTCCGTGTCCGGCGACCGGATCACGGGTCAGGCTCCCCCCGAGGGCGCCCTCGTCCCGTTCACGCTCAGCGGCACCGTCGGCGGGCGCGACATCGTGGGGCACGGCTTCCTGCACATCCCGGCGTTCGACGACCTCCGGGTGCAGACCCGCCCCGGTGCCGAGCCCGTCGTGGTCGACGAGGAGTCCACGGTGCAGTTCGACGTCGGCGACTACGTCGACCTCTCGAGCTCCGATCCCTTCGACGTCGGCACCGACCTGAGCGCGCAGCGGGCCTCGGCGATCTGCTCGGCGACCGGCAAGACCGGCACATACCAGTCCGGCACCGGCGCCCCGTGGTCCGACACCTGTCTCGTTCCGGTCCGGCTCAAGGGTCAGCAGAGCTGGTCGTACATCGAGGTGCCGATCAGCATCCGCCCCGCGGCGCCGCAGGTGAACCTCGCGCCCATCGCGCAGACCATCGCGCCCGGCGCCGCCGCGACGATCGACCTCTACTCGGGAATGGTCTCCTGGGAGGGCGGCCGCTCGGGCGATCCCTCGACGCTCCAGTACGGCATCGACTACTCGGGATCCGCGTTCACGGTCACCCGCGACGGCGCCAATCTGACAGTCGAGGCGCGAGCCGACGCGCAGCCCGGCACGCGCGAGGAGATCGCGGTGAGCGTGGCGGAGTACGGCGGCGCATCGTCGGCGATCCGTCTCGTCGTCGGCATCGCCCCGCCCGACGCCCCGCGGGGCGCGACCTTCACCCAGCAGTGCATCGTCACCACCCCCGGGTGCTCGGTCGAGGCCGTCGGCATCGCCGGCGAGTACGACCCGTTCCAGGGCAAGGTGGGTGCCGGTCTCACCCTCACCTCGATCGGTGCCGGAGCGCGGTGCGACGTCGCCAGCGTCACCGTCGCCGGCAACTCCCTGGCCGTGAGCTGGCCCGGCGGCGGAAACGCTCCCGGCGGTCAGTGCATCATCCCGTTCGTCGTCAGCGACGCACAGGGACGAACCGGCACGGGCACCATGACGCTCGACCTGCAGGGCATCTCGCAGCCGCCCGCGAGCGTGACGACCGCGGCGTACACCCGCACCACCGTCACACTCGACGTGCCTCTCGGCGAGGCCGCGCGCGCGCATCCCGCAGTGACCGGCGTGACGATCCTCCGAGACGGAGCGCCCTCGAATGCGGCGTGCACGCCGAACGCCGGGTTCTACCGCTGCACGGTGAGCGGTCTCGTGAACGGCGAGCCGCACGCGTACACGGCGGTCGCGGTGAACGCGGTCGGCTCGTCGACCCCGACCTCGGCCCACACGACGTGGGCGTATGCGGCCCCGGAGATCTCCGGCGCGGCCGCCGCGCCCGTGTACCGCGCCGGTGTCACGACGACGTCGCAGGGCGTCGCATCGCTGTCGATCACCGCCGGCGACGACGCGGCCTCGTTCCGCATCGAGGGCTCGGGGCAGGTCATCCCGCGATCCGGAGCCACCACCACGGTCGATGTCACGCTCCCCCCTGGTGCTCAGACCATCACGATCGTCCCGATCAGCCAGTTCCAGCCTCCGACAGGCGGCGGCAACGAGGGCGGCGCCTATCAGGCCTCGGTCACCGTCGCCGGAGCGCCGATCATCGGCTCGGGCACGGCGGCGGCCGCGTCCTCGAACTCGTCGATCGCGGTGAGCGGCCCGACGTCGGCGAACGGCAACGGCAGCGCGCGCCCGATCACCATGAAGTACCTCGCGTGGCGTTCGGGCACCGCGACGTGCACGGCGAACCCCGACGGCACGATCTCCGCGAACGCGGAGCGCGTCTCGGACACGCCCACCCTCTCCGATCTCGAGGCGTACAGCACCTACAACGTCAAGGTGTGCGCGTCGAACGGCTACGGCGTCGCCGAGTCGTCGCCGACGTCGGTCTTCGTCTTCGAATCGATCGGGGGCCCGGGGGGAGATCTGACCTGGGCCGTGTCCAACACGTACACGCAGATCGGCAACCGGTACTCCTACGTGCTCGCCAAGTCCCCGACGGTCGAGGCGCAGCCCAACTTCGCCCCGCAGTTCCGGGTGTACGGCAGCTGGGAGGGCAGCTTCTCGCTGTCCCCCAATTCCGCGCCGTCCAATGCCAAGGCGCGGACGTGTCATCAGACCTTCACCTGGGCCTGCTCGCCGGAGGTGGCACTCACCCCGGCGTCAGGCAGCGCCCCGACGACGGTCTCCGTCGACTTCGCGCCGTGCGTACCCGCCCAGCCGCAGAACGCGGCGACGATCTCGACGGCGGCGAACGGTTCGGCGAACATCACCGCGAAGCCGATCCAGACCGACCCCCTCCAGCCCCGGCGCTACGAGGTCACGATCTCGTGGAAGGGCGCGTTCTCCATGCTGCAGCCCATCACGCGCACGATGGACGGCTGCCCGGTGCCCTGATGCGCGTGCGAAACCCCTGCCCGCCCCACGAAGAAGGACGACGATGACCCCGCCGGTTCGAACCCAGGGCCTCACGCCCAATACTGTTGCCGTATGCCCGCTTCTGCCGCCGCTCCCATGACCATCGCACCCGAACAGGCATCCTGGTTCGCCGAGACCTTCTCGATCCTCGCGGGGAACGTCGAGCAGGCGATCCTCGGCAAGCGCCATGTGGTCGAGCTCGTGCTCGCCGCCGCCGTCAGCGGCGGACACGTGCTGCTCGAGGACTTCCCCGGCACGGGCAAGACGGCGCTGGCGCGCGCGATCGGGCAGACCATCACCGGCACGAGCTCGCGCATCCAGTTCACCCCCGACCTGCTCCCCGGCGACGTCACGGGAATCACCGTGTACGACCAGAAGCAGGGCACGTTCGAGTTCCACGCGGGCCCCATCTTCGCGAACATCGTGCTCGCCGACGAGATCAACCGCGCGAGCCCGAAGACGCAGTCGGCTCTGCTCGAGGTCATGGAAGAGGGAACGGTCACGGTCGACGGCGTCTCGCGGCCCGTCGGTTCGCCGTTCCTCGTCATGGCGACGCAGAACCCGATCGAGCAGGGGGGCACCTACCGGCTGCCCGAGGCTCAGCTCGACCGCTTCATGATCAAGTCGTCGATCGGCTACCCCGACGGCGCGGCCACCATGCGCATCCTGCAGGGGGCGGCAGCCCCGAAGCCCCCGCTGAACGGCATCGTCGGCACGGACACGATCCTCACCATGGCCGAGATGGCGCGCGGGGTGTACGTCAACCCACTGATCTCCGACTACATCATGCGCATCGTCGACGCGACGCGCCGCGCCTCCGAAGTGCGACTGGGCGTCAGCGTGCGCGGAGCCCTCGCACTCTCGCGCCTCGTGACGGCGTGGGCGGCGAAGTCGGGACGGACCTTCGTGACACCCGACGACGTGCGCGACCTCGCCGTCGTCGCCTTCGCCCACCGCCTCGTGCTCGAGCCGGAGGCCGAGTTCGACGGAGTCACCGCCGTCGCGGTGATCGGCCAGATCCTCCTCGATGTCGAACCTCCGCGCGAGAACGGCTCTGCGTGAGCTTCAACACCGAATCGCGCCTGACGCGCACCGCCGCGCGCACGAGCACATCCACCCGCACCTCGACGGTGACGCGTTTCGAACGCACGCACCGGGGGCCCGTGCGGGGAGCGGTGTTCGGCGCGCGTCGGATGCTGCGCGGAATCGCGCGCACGGCGAAGGGCACGCTGTCGTGGCTGAACGACACCGTGACCACCGCGGGTCTGCTCGTCGCCGTGGCCCTCGTGCTCGGGGTCGTCGGCGGTCTGCTGCTGGGCTGGGTCGAGGCGTGGGCCGTCGGAACGATCGCGATGGTGCTGCTGATCGCGTGCGTGCCCTTCATCCTGGGCGCCCATGACTACAGCATCCGCCTGGAGCTCGGACGCGACCGCGTCGTCGCCGGCTCCGACATCGGCGCGGTGCTCGACGTGCGCAACACCGGCACGAGACTCGCCCTCCCCGGCGTCGTCGACGTCCCCGTCGGCGAGGGCCTGGTCGAGGCGCACGTGCCGCTGCTGCGTCCGGACGGGCACCACACCGAGCAGCTGACGATCGCCGCGCATCGCCGCGGCATCATCGACGTGGGCCCGATGACGATCACTCGCGGCGACCCGATCGGCCTGCTGCGCCGCGAGCAGCGGTGGCCCGAGGTGCAGCGCATCCACGTGCACCCCGTCACCGTGCGCATCCCCAGCACGAGCGCCGGCCTGATCCGCGACCTCGACGGCACTCCCAGCACGAGACTGGTCGACGCCGACCTGTCGTTCCACGCCGTGCGCGAGTACGTCGTCGGCGATTCGCAGCGGCACGTGCACTGGAAATCCACCGCGAAGACCGGCACGCTCATGGTGCGCCAGTACGAGGAGTCGCGGCACGCCCGCATCGCGATCATCCTCGACCTCGCGGCCGACTCCTACGAGAGCGACGACGAGTTCGAGACCGCGGTGAGCGCCGCCGCATCCCTCGCGCTCCAGGGCGTCACCGAGGGGCGGGACGTGCTCTTCGTCGTCAGCGACGAGATCCCCGAGCACTCGCGCAACGAGGTGCTCGCGATCCGCACGCTGCCGACCCTCACTCCGAAGTCGATGCTCGACGCGACGTCGACCGTCGATGCCGCAGACAGCGTGATGCGCATCGAGGCGGTCACCGCCCTGACCGTGCAGTCCTACCCCGACCTGTCGATCGCGTTCCTCGTGACGGGATCCCGGATGCCGGTTGACCGACTCCGCCGCTCGGCGATCGCTCTCCCCGCCGCGGTCGAGGCCGTGGCCGTCCGCACCGAACTCGGCCAGGAGCCGACCATGCGCACGGCTCGGGAGCTGTCGGTGATGACGCTCGGAGCGCTGGGCGACCTGCCGCAGATGCTCGCCAGAGGAGCGCTGCGGTGAGCGCGCGGGACGCGCTCCGGCGTCTTCGCGAGCTCCTCTCCGCCCTCAACATCTGGGGTCTGGGCTACGTGCTGCTCGGCATCGGCCTCGCGACCGTCGCGGCCTGGCCGCTGTACGCCGCACCGCGCGCGCTGATCGTCGGCATCGTGGGCGGCCTGCTCGGGATGCTCGTCGCCGTCGTCGCGCGCGTGCTCCGCTGGAATCTGCTGATGTCGGCGCTCGTCGCCGCCGGCGTCTACGTGGTCGCGGCCGCTCCGCTCGCCGTGCCCTCCTCCCTGACGTCGTTCCCGGCCTTCTTTCTCGGTGTCCGCGACGCGGTGCTCGGCGTCGCGCTCGGATGGAAGCAGATCCTCACCCTGAATCCGCCGCTCGGCGAGTACCAGGCGGTCCTGGTGCCGCTGATGGTCGTCATGCTGTTCGGATCCTTCGCCGCCACCCTGCTCGTGCTCGAGGGTGGTCGACGCGCGGCATGGGCGGTGGCCGTCGTGTCGACCATGAGCGTGTTCGGCATCGCCTTCGGACTCATCGGAACCAGCTCGGCGATCACGCTCTGGGGCATCGCCCTGCCGGCTCCGCGTGAATGGCTGCTCGGCATCTCCGTCTTCCTCGCGGGACTGGTCTGGCTCATCGGTCGCGCGCGGCTGCGGCGCGCGCAGGCGCTGCGCATCGTCGCCGCGCAGAACGTCACGCGCAGTGCGGCGCCGGTGTGGCTCGGCATCCGTCGTCATCTGCTTTCCGGCGTCCTGCTGATCGTCGCGCTCGTCGCCGGCGTCGCCGTGGTCCCGGCCGCGGCCCAGTGGTCCGATCGGACGGTCCTGCGCGACGACGTCGAGCCGATGGTGGTCGTGCAGCGGCAGATCAGCCCGCTCAGCACGTATCGCTCCTGGTTCACGACGTCGATGCTCGACGAGCCCGTCGTCTCGATCTCGGGTGACACGGGCGATCTCGAGCGCATCCGCATCGCCACGCTCGATGCGTACGACGGAGAAGACTTCCACATCTCACCCGACGACCGATTCAGTCGCCTGCCGCGCACGGCGGCCCCCGACGCAGGGCGGCTCTCGCTCGAGTTCACGGTCGGCGAGGCCTACCGCGGCATCTGGGTGCCGGCACCCGCAGGGCTCGCGCAGGCCCCGACCTTCGAGGGCGCGCGCGCCGAGAAGCTCGCCGACGGCTTCCACGTCGATGACGAGGGCGATACCGCGATCACCATCGCCGAGACGTCCGACGAGCGTGAGGGTCTCGAGCCGGGAGACCGCTACGGGGTGCTCGTGGATGCACCCGCCGAGACGCCCACACTGACCGATGTGCGCGGGGGCGATTCGCTTCTCGACAGCGAGGCGTATCCGGCGCTCGCCGAGTGGGCGACCATGCAGGAGCAGCCGCGCACCGGCGCCGGCTATCTCGAGGTCATCGACCGTCTCAGGGCCCGCGGCTACCTTTCGCACGCCCTGCTCGAGGATGACCAGGCCACGGGATGGATCTCGGCGCTCAAGAGCGCAGGGGGATACTCCTTCGCCCCGACCTACGCGGGGCACTCCGCGGCGCGGATCGAGGAGCTCTTCACGTCGCTCGTCGATCAGGAACGTCGGGCCGGGGCGGATGCCGATCCCAAGATGCTGGTCGCCGCGGTCGGCGATGACGAGCAGTTCGCCGTCGCGGCGGCGCTGCTCGCCGAGCTCTGGGGCCTGGAGTCCCGGGTCGTTCTCGGAGCGCGTCTTCCCGCTGCCGAGGAGGTCCCCGGCATACCCGCCTGCGACACCGCGTGCACGGGCGCGAACATGACCGCGTGGGTGGAGGTGCGCTCGTCGGGCGGTGACTGGACGGCCGTCGACGTCACGCCTCAGTTCGCGATGCTGCCGAGCACGATCACCGAGGGCGAGCAGCTCCCCGAGCATCCGACCGTTCCCGAGCAGCTGCGCTCCGAGGCGCTCGATCCTCCCCAGGCGCAGAGCGATTCGCGCAACACCGATGCGCCGCCCGAGGAGGGCGGCTCCGACACCTTGGCGTCGCTGCTCGCCGTCGCGCGCGTCGTCGGGCTCAGCCTTCTCGCGCTGCTGCTCCTCGTGCTGCCGCTGCTGGTGGTGGTGGTCGCCAAGAACATCCGTCAGCGCACGCGCCGTCTCGCGGGCGATCCGGAATCGCGACTCGTGGGTGCGTGGGAGGAGCTCGTCGACGTGTACGCCGACGACGAGCGCCCGACGCCCTGGTTCGGAACCCGCGTGCAGGCGGCGGTCGCCGTCGACCGTGAGGCGGCCACGCGACTGGCAGCGCTCGTCGATCAGGGCGTGTTCGCCGCGCATCCGCCCACCGAGGCCGACGCGGAAGCCGCCTGGACGATCGTCGACGAGGAGCGCGCGGCGATCGCCGAGCGTCGAACCCGCTGGCAGAACGTGCGCTCGCACCTTCGTCTGCGCTCGTTCCTGGCCAGGGTGGCGCCCCGACGCGCGCGTGCATCCTCGGACCATCGGCTCGCAGTCGGTACGCTCGCAGTGGCCGGCGCAGGCGCAGGCAGGCAGGAGGAAGACGCATGAACGAGGTCGCAGACCGGGTGCACCTGGCGGTGGACGGCGCAGGGCCCGCTGTCCTGACGACGCTCGTGGCCGCGCTGGGCGTGGGGGCAGTCCTCGGCCTCGCGCTCTACGTCTGGTACGCGCTCGCGCTGTCGAAGCTCTTCACGCGCCTCGGAGTAGAGGGGTGGAAGGGCTGGGTCCCGATCCTCAACGAGGCGACGATCCTCACGCTCGGCGGCAAGCCCGCGTGGAACGTCGTGTTCTACTTCATCCCGATCGTGCAGATCTACGGCCTCGTCGTGAAGATCCAGGCCGTCCACAGCATCAACGGTCGCTTCGGCCGAGGCGCCGGATCGACCGTGCTCGCCGTGCTGCTGCCGCCGGTGTGGGCATCGATCCTGGCCTGGGGTGTTCCGCCGTATCCCGAGGGCGACAGGCTCGCCGCGCTGCAGCCCGGCCCCCGCCGTCAGGGGCCGCCGCAGGACGCACCTCCGCACGATTCGTCGAGGGGATACCTCGCCCCTCCGATCCTCCCGCCGGGGGGCGAGAGCGCGCACGGAGAGCCGGCATCGTTCGCCCCGGATGCTCCGGCGCCAGCACCGGCTCCGGCACCGGCTCCGCCCGCCTTCGTCTCGCCACCCCCGGTGACGCCGAACTTCGAGCGGCCGGCACCCGCGTTCCCGCCGGCGGCACCGACGTTCGCGCCGTCTGCACCGACCTTCGCTCCGGCGGCTCCCGGGTTCCCACCCGCGGATGCCGCGCCTGCGCCGACTCGCCCGGACGCGCCGGCTCCCCCCTCCGTCGACGCGGCCGCGCCGTCGGCACCGTCTGCACCGGAATCCCTGATCGTCGGGGTCCCCGGTGTCGAGCGCCCCGCACGCACCGAGTCGGCTCTGCCGTTCGTGCCGCCGTCGATCCCGTCGGCCGCGGCCCACGATGTCGACGGCGTCCGCCCGCCGACCGGTGACGTCAGCGCGCCGGTAGAGGGGGCCTCGGACCCCGTTCTGGAGACGCTTCCCCAGCCACCCGCGCGAGCAGTCGGCGCGGCCGAGCAGTCGTCGGCATCGACCGGGCAGGCCGCATCCTCCGACGACCCGCAGGTGAGCGTCGGTTCGCTTCCCGATCGGCTGGGAGCGGCTCCCGCGCCCGATGCCCGCGCGCCGCGATTCACCGCACCGGCACCCGTTCCGGTCGTCCTGCCGGTGCCGGAGCCTCCACGCGCGGCACCGCAGCCCGCCGAGGCGAGCCCGCACACCGATGCGGAGATCGACATCGATCAGACCCTGTCCGGCGCCGCCCCGCTCTGGGCCGCTCCGCTCGCGGACACCATCGATCCGCCGGCTCCGCTCGCGGACACGGTCGATCCGCCGGCTCCGGTCGTGGACACGGTCGATCCGCCCGTACCGGTCCCCGCAGCCGGCATCCGGCCCGCGCCGATGATGTCCGCGCCCCCGCTGACGCAGCCTTCGCCGCCGATCGATCTCGCCGCGCCGGCCGCCGACGCCGGTGAGGATGACGACGACGTCGAGGCGACCGTCGTCGTGTCGCGTCGACGCGGCGTGCGCCGGGTTCTCGTGCTCGACGACGGCCGCTCGTTCGCCCTGTCGGCGACGAGCGTCGTGATCGGGCGCAATCCGACCGGCGAGCCGGGGGAGCAGCGCCTGGCGATCGCCGACAGCACACGCACCCTCTCGAAGACGCACGCGCGCCTCATCGTGCAGGCAGACGAGTGGCGCCTCACCGACCTGCACTCCACGAACGGAGTGGTGGTCGTCGCGGATGACGGCGCCGAGACGCTGCTCGACCCCGGTGAGAGCGTGATCGGCGCCGGACGGTTCGTCCTCGGCGAGGTCGGCATGCACGTCGAGGTGGGGACCGATTCGTGACCACCTCCGCTGTCGTCCTCAACGTCGCCGCCCTCACCGACATCGGTCTGACGCGTGCGATGAACGAGGACTCCGTGCTCGCGGCATCGCCCGTGTTCCTGGTGGCCGACGGGATGGGCGGCCACGACGCGGGTGACAAGGCGAGTGCTGCGGTGGTCGCGGCGTTCGCGCCGCTGGTCGGCACCGAGGTGACCACCGCCGAGATCGGCGCGGCTCTCGCGCGTGCGAACGAGACCGTCGAGGCGATCGCCTCCCAGCACTCGCGCGGCGCGGGGAGCACCCTCGCCGCCGTGGCGCTGGTCGAGCACGACGGCACGCCGCACTGGCTCGTATTCAACGTGGGCGACTCGCGCGTGTACCGGCTCTTCGCCAACGAGCTCGATCAGCTCACCGTCGACCACTCGCTGGGACAGGAGCTCGTCGACGCCGGGGAGATGCGCCGCGAAGACCTCGCCGGCTTCGCGCAGCGCAACGTCATCACCCGGGCCATCGGAGCCTCCGACAACATCGCCGACAGCTGGCTGGTCCCGGTGATCGACGGCGAACGGCTGCTGCTGTGCTCCGACGGGTTGAGCGGCGAGGTGGGCGACGAGAGCATCCGTGCGACCCTGACGATGGCGGGGCGCCCCGAGACGGCCGCCGCCGCGCTCGTGCGCCGGGCGAAGCAGTCCGGTGGACGCGACAACATCACCGTGATCATCATCGACGTCGTCTCCGGCGGGTTGCGCGGGGGATCCCTCGACTCGACCGACAGCCGTCGGTCGATGTCGATCCACACCGAGACGATGCTCGAAGGCACGACGGTTCCGGCGAGGGGGCGTCGCTGACATGGTCGATCACGAGGACCCGGTCGAGGAGACCGTGATGCTCACCCGACGCGCGCGCCGATCGCGTCAGTCGGATGCCGCGCCGACCGATCCGCCGGTCATCGGGACCCCGGCTCAGGCGTCGGAGGCGCAGGCGGACGGGTACGCGGATGCCGCAGACGACGGGGTCGACGACCGCACGATCGCGGTGCCGCGCGAACCCGCGCAGGCTGTGGAGGACCACACGGTCGTCGTCGCGCGACGACGCTCCGCGGGCGATCGACCGGTTCTCCCCCCGGCACAGGACGACCTGGAGGACCGCACGGTGGTCGTCGATCGGGCGGCGGATGCGGATGCGGCTGCACCGACCCGCGAGCCCGTCGAGGATGCGGAGGACCACACGGTCGTGGTCGGCCGCACGGTGCGGCCGCCGGCACCCGATCCGCCCACGGACGACGCCGAAGACCTCGACGCGACGATTCCCGCCGCACCCGCTCGACGGGTCGAGATGGAGCCGCTGCCCGCCATCTACAAACCGCGGCCTGCGCCTCTGCGCCCGTCGCATCCACCGACGGTGGAGGGCGGGGTCGCCCCCACGCGGGTGGTCGACGACGGTGCGGCCTCGGTCTCGGTCTCGCGAGCGGCTCGACGCACCAGCGTCCGGGTGCTGGCCGCGGTCGCCGCGGCTTGCGCGGTGTCGGTGTGCGGCCTGGTCGCTCTGGCCTTCGTCGTCTTCACCTGACGCCGTCTTCCGTCGCCGGAGTCCTCGCCGTCGTCGTGGGCAGAACTGCCCATCGGTGCTGACGCGGGCGCCGGTTAGACTCATGTGATGCGCTGCCCTGCCCGTCGATCGGGACGGACGGATGAGAGAGCGCGCGGGGGAGAGAGCCGGCATGAGGGTGCTGTCGTGGATGCGAGCGCGGCCGAAGATGCTGGCGTCCGCCGCCGTGCTGTCCGTCGGCGCGGTGGCGCTCACGACCATGGCCTTCGCCTATGAGGGCAACCCCACCACGCAGGTCGATCTCAATGACGGCGGCGTCTGGCTGACGAAGAGCTCGAACCTCCTCGTCGGGCACTTCAACCACGAGTCGACGCTGATCGACGGCGGCCTCCGCACGGCCAGCGACGACTACGACATCCTGCAGGACGAGAAGAACGTCCTCGTGGTCGACCGCAGTGCGGCGACGCTGACCGCGGTCGACCCCGCTCGCGTCGCTCTGGGCGATTCGACCGCGATCCCCGCATCCGCGAAGGTCGCGCTCGGCGACAAGACCACGGCGATCCTCGATCCCGCGTCGGGCAACCTGTGGGTCGTGGCGGTGAAGAGCCTCGCGGCCTTCAAGATCGAGGGTGCGACGCCCACGGTCGAGCTCGGCGACGACGCCGACGTCGCGGTCGCCGAGGACGGCACCGTGTTCGGCCTCGCCCCGTCGCGAGGCGAGGTCGTCACCATCCCCGTCGACAACGAGGGCCAGCCGCTCGACCCCTCGACGGAATCCGTCGGCGAGATCGACAGCACGGAGGCGCCCAGCATCACGGCCGTCGGCCGCACGCCGATCGTCCTCGACGCCGCTGCGGGCGTCGTCACGACTCCCGGAGGCTTCCGCACCCCCGTCTCCAACGCCGCCGACGCCGTGCTCCAGCAGCCCTCGGCCGCGAACGACGACGTCGTCTTCGCCACCCGGGCAGCGCTCGTGAGCGTGCCCCTCGACGGCGACGAGCCGGTCTCCGTCGACACCGGATCCGAGGGCGCACCGGCGACCCCCGTCTCGCTGCGCGGCTGCTTTTACGGCGCCTGGGCGGGGTCCGCGGCGTTCATCCGGGACTGCCCGGGAGACGCGAGCGATGTCAACGACACCATCGACGGCGCGGAGGACTCGACCGCTCTGACCTTCCGCGTCAATCGCGACGTCATCATCCTCAACGACCTCGTCGACGGCTCCGCGTGGCTCGCGGACGAGAGCCTGCAGCAGGTCGACAACTGGAACGACCTCACTCCGCCCGAGGGCGAGACCGAGAACGAGGAGGACACCACCCAGGAGACGGTGGAGACGACACTCCCCGATCGCAAGGAGGAGAACACGCCGCCGGTCGCGGAGGACGACTCCTTCGGCGTGCGTCCCGGCGCCACCACGCTCCTGCCGGTGCTCGACAACGACAACGACACCGACGGCGACGTGCTCGTGGCCGAGCTGGTCGACGCGCAGCCGTCGATCGGCACCGTGCAGCCGATCCAGAACGGCGGTGCCCTGCAGATCGCCGTCGACGAGAACGCGTCCGGCGCGTCCTCCTTCACCTACGAGGCGAGCGACGGACGTGGGGGCACCGACACCGCGGTCGTGACTCTGCTGGTGCGCGACCCCGAGACGAACGGCGCACCGACGCCCAAGCGCAAGACCAGCCTCACGGTCGAGAGCGGCGGCACGATCTCGTACAACATCCTCCCCGACTGGATCGATCCCGACGGCGACGACATCTACCTGAAGTCCGTGATCGCCGCACCGGGCGACGAGGTCGACTTCAGCACCGACGGTCAGCTCACCTACAAGGCGACGGCGAGCCTGCAGGGGCAGAAGTCCGTCGACGTCACGGTCGCCGACGCGTTCGGCGAGATCGGCACGACCACACTCACGCTCGATGTGCGTCCGCCCGGCAGCACCGACCCCAAGACCAACGCGGATCACGTGGTCACGCGCGTCGGCGAGCAGGTCACGATCGCCCCGCTCGCGAACGACACCAGCTCCGGCCGTGAACCCCTGCGCCTCGGCAGGGTCGACGAGCAGGTGCCGGGGGCCACGGTCGTCCCCGACTTCACGAACAAGACGTTCACGTTCTCGGCGGCGACGCCCGACACGTACTACGTGCAGTATCTGGCGACGGCCGGACCCAAGAACGGCGAAGGCCTGGTGCGCGTCGATGTCCTCGATGCCGCCGAGAGCGATCTGCCCCCCGTCGCGGTGCGCGACGTCGCGCTGCTCCGCTCCGGCGGCGACGTGCTCGTGGGTGTCCTCGCGAACGACTCGGATCCGGGCGGCGGCATCCTGGTCGTGCAGTCCGTCTCCCTCGAGCCGAGCTCCGGGGTCTCCGTCTCGGTGATCAACCACGAGACGCTGCGCATCACGGATCAGGGGGCGCTCACCGAGCCGGTGCGGGCGACGTACACGATCTCCAACGGCACCAAGTCGGCACAGGGCGAGGTGGTGATCATCCCGATCCCCGCGCCCGAGGAGATCCTGCAACCGGCCGCCAGCCCCGACACCGCCTACGTGCGGGCGGGAGACGTGGTGACGATCCCGGTGCTCGACAACGACACCCACCCGAACGATGACGTGCTGCACGTCGCCCCCGAGCTCATCGAGCCCTTCGTCGACCCGGATGACGGTGAGGCGTTCGTCTCGCAGGACACGGTGCGCTTCAAGGCCGGACCGGAGGCGAAGACGGTCTACCTCACCTACGAGGCCGTCGACGAGCACCAGCAGAAGTCCGCGGGCTTCGTCACCATCCAGATCATGCCCGCCGACCCGGAGACGAATGCGGCGCCGCGCCCGCAGGACATCGTCTCGCGAGCGCTCGCCGGCACGACCGTCAGCATCCCCGTGCCGCTCGACGGGATCGACTCCGACGGGGATTCGGTCGAGCTGCTCGACATCGCGTCCAACCCCACCAAGGGGCGGATCACCGAGACGGGAGCGAACTACTTCCGCTACGAGGCCTTCGAAGGCTCGGCAGGCGTCGACACGTTCAAATACCGCGTGCGCGACCGTCTCGGAACCGAGGGAGAGGCCACGATCCGGGTCGGGATCGCCCCCCCGGAGCAGGTCAACCAGGCGCCGTACGCGGTGAAGGATGCCGTCGTGGTGCGTCCGGGGCGTGAGATCGCCGTGCCGGTGCTCGACAACGACTCCGACCCCGAGGGCGAGGACATCATCCTCGTCAGCGAGAAGAACGACGGACTCGAAGTGCCCGACGTCGACGGCCTCTCCGCCCGCGTCTCGGGAGATCGCGTGCTCGTGGAGGCGCCGGACCGTGCGCTCGAGACCTCACTGCAGTACACGATCCGCGATTCGCGAGGTGCGACCGCATCCGCCGTGCTGGCGATCACCGTCGACGAGAACGTCCCGCTGCAGGCTCCGGTGGCGCGCGACGACAGGGTGCGCCCCGAAGACCTGAACGACGGCGAGCTCACGGCCGACATCGACATCCTCAAGAACGACGAGGACCCGGACGGCACGAGGGAATCCCTCGAGGTCGTGCTCGGCGACGGCGCCGAGGCGGTCGAGGGCGGCAAGGTGCGGGTGACCGTCGGCGAGGAGCAGCAGCTCATCCGCTACACGCTCACCGACATCGACGGCCTCGAGGCCTCGGCGTTCATCTTCGTGCCCGCCGTCGCCGGCCTCCGTCCGGCGCTGAAGGACGGCACCCAGCCCGTCGAGGTCATGAGCGGTGAGACGATCTCGCTGCCGCTGTCGGACTACGTCATGGTCGCGGGCGGCGGCACCGCCCGCATCACCGAGCACGCGAAGGTCAGCGCGATCCATGCGGACGGCGCCGACCTCGTGACGGATGAGACGACCCTCGCCTACACGTCCGCACCCGGCTACTTCGGGGAGGACGCGCTGACCTTCGAAGTCACCGACGGCACGGCACCCGACGATCCCGAGGGGCGCAAGGCGACCCTCACGATCCCGATCACCGTGCTGCCGCCCGACAACCAGCAGCCGACGTTCGTCACCGGCGAGGTGCAGGTGGCACCGGGGGAGGACGCGAGCACGCTCGACCTCGCGGCGCTCACCACCGACCCCGACCCCGAGGACGAGCATACGTACACGCTCCTCGGCGGCACGGGGAACGGCGTGAGCGCGCGCACCGAGGGCAGCACGCTGTTCGTCGAGGCGTCGTCGAACGCGAAGAAGGGCACAGCGCTCACCCTGCAGCTGCGGGTGAGCGACGGTGAGACGGAACCCGTCGAGGGCACCGTCTCGGTGGTGGTCTCCGCCTCGACGAGGGCCATGCCGGTGGCCAACACCGACACGGTTCCGAAGGCCGATCAGGGCAAGCCCGTCACGGTGCCCGTGCTCGCGAACGACTTCAACCCGTTCCCGGAGACGCCGCTCAAGATCGTCTCCCAGGTGGTCGAGTCCGGCGGCGGGGACGTGGCTCTCGACGGCGACCGGCTCGTGGTCACCCCGGCGGCGGACTACGTCGGATCCCTGGTGGTGCGCTACCGCATCCAGGACGCCACGGAGGACGCGGATCGCGAGGTCAACGGTCAGGTCGTCGTGACGGTGCAGGGCGTGCCTGCGGCACCGGGAACGCCGACCGTCACGAGCGTGCAGGACCGCAAGGTCGTGATCTCGTACGGCGCTCCGTCGAACAACGGCGCCGAGATCGCGAAGTACACGGTCACATCGGTGCAGGGCAGCGCGTACCGCAAGGAATGCCAGTCGACGACGTGCACCCTCGACGGGCTCACCAACAACGTCGAGTACACCTTCCAGGTCACGGCGACCAACCGCGTCGGCGAAGGCGAGAAGTCGGGGGCCTCGCAGGTCGCCCGTCCCGACGCCAGGCCCGACACACCGAACCCCCCGACGCTGAAGTTCGGCGACAAGTCGCTCGCCGTCGCCTGGACCACCCCGACGACCCCGGGGTCGCCGGTCGAGCGCTACACGCTCGAGATCTCGCCTGCCCCGCCGTCCGGCATCTCGCAGAAGGAGGTCACGGGCAACTCGATCGTCTGGGACGGTCTCGAGAACGGCTCGAACTACCAGGTGCGCGTCCAGGCCCACAACAAGGCGCCCGAGCCGTCGAGCTGGAGCACCTGGTCGGCATCCGAGATCCCGGCGGGCCCGCCGCTCGCAGCAGCGGCCCCGACCACGCAGGAGCTCGCGCCGGTCGGCAACCAGGCGCAGATGCAGGTGAACTGGGCGACGCCGAACAACAACGGCGACGCGATCGACAGCTACCAGCTCGAGGTGTACGAGGGTGCGACGCTCGTGCGCACGATCACCCCCGGTGCCGCCGCGACCAGTCAGGCCGTGACGGTGCCGACCTCGGAGACGGCGTACACGTACCGCATCCGCGCGCACAACAAGGCGGGCTGGGGCGAGTTCAGCGCGTCCTCCCCGCCGCGTCGCGGTGTCACGGCGCCCGGCGCCCCGAGCGGTCTCACGGCGGCCCCCGGCGACGGCTTCATCGACATCGCGTACACGGCAGGCTCCCGCAACGGCGCCAGGGCCGACGAGATCTCGTACGAGTTCCGTCTCAACGGCGGCGGATGGCAGGGGCTCCCCGGAACCCGTCTCTCGGGCCTCTCCAACGGCACGAACTACAGCGTCGAGGTGCGTGCGGTCGCGTCGGTCGACGGATCCACCTACGCGGGAGCGGTGTCGAACGCGGCATCCGCGGTGCCGTTCGGTGTGCCGTCGGCGCCCCGCGCCACGGCCAGGAACCTCGGCACGCAGGTGGAGCTCACCTGGGATGCGACGCGCTCGCCCAACGGGCGCGACATCGCGGTCGTGCAGATCAGCGTCGACAGTGGCGGCTGGCAGAACGTCGGCATCTCGGGCTCGCGCACGATCGGCGACGGATACCAGCAGAACCACGACATCAAGGTGAGGGCGCAGGACACCGCCGGTCAGTGGTCACCCGAGGCATCCGATGCGGCGCGCACGAGCGATCCGCCCGCCGAGGTGCTGCGCACCGAGAAGGGAGCATCGGGCTCCTGGCCCGACTGCAACACCTCGTCGTGCGCGAAGGTGCGCCTCACGGTCGAGAATTTCCGCAGCCCCGGCAACTACTCGCTGCAGTGCGACGACGGCAACAAGTACGGCGGCAGCTCCAAGCTGTACGTCCCCGAGAACGGCAGTGTCGATCTCAACTGCTACTACGGATACCCGGGCAGCTCCATCCGTGTCTACATCAAGGAGCTCGACAGACACGCGAGCGCCTTGACCTGGTACTGACCCCGCTCCGCCCGCAGCCCTGCACCGACGAGACACAGGAAGCCCCATCGCATGACAATGACCTCCGAACAGGCCGCGTGGTTCCACGGCACCTTCACCCGCCTGGTCGACAACGTCGACCGGGCCGTGCAGGGCAAGCGCGAGATCGTCTCGCTCGTGCTGGCAGCGATGCTCGCCGAAGGGCACGTGCTGCTCGAAGACGCCCCGGGCACCGGCAAGACCAGCCTCGCCAAGGCACTGGCCGCCACGGTGCAGGGCACGAGCTCGCGCATCCAGTTCACGCCCGATCTGCTGCCGTCCGACGTGACCGGTGTGACGATCTACGACCAGCAGAACCACAAGTTCGAGTTCCATCGGGGCCCGATCTTCGCGTCGATCGTGCTCGCCGACGAGATCAACCGCGCCTCGCCGAAGACGCAGTCCGCGCTGCTCGAGGTGATGGAGGAGTCCCGTGTCACCGTCGACGGCGCCGCTCACGAGACCGGTCGACCGTTCCTCGTGATCGCGACGCAGAACCCGATCGAGCAGGCGGGCACGTACAAGCTGCCCGAGGCGCAGCTCGACCGGTTCCTCATCAAGTCGTCGATCGGCTACCCCGACCTGGCGGTGACCGAGAGCATCCTCGCCGGCGCCGCCCAGCGCAACCCGTCGGCGGCCCTCACCCCCGTCATCACCACCGGCGCCGTCGCGGACATGGCCGACCTGGCCTCGACCGTGCACGTCGAGCCCGCCGTGCTCCGCTACATCGCCGAGCTCGCCGAGGCGACGAGAACGGATCCGGCGACCCGACTCGGGGTCTCGGTGCGCGGCGCTCTCGCCATGGTGCGCATCGCCAAGGTGTGGGCTTCGTCGCAGGGACGTCACTACGTGCTGCCCGACGACGTCAAGACGCTCGCGCGCCCCGTGTGGCTGCACCGGCTGCTGCTCGACGCCGAGGCGGAGTTCTCGGGCACGAGCGGTGAGACGGTGATCGCCCGCGTGCTCGACCGCATCGCCGCACCGCAGGCCCGATAGGACAGCGGGAATGACCACCCAGGCTCCCGATCAGGTGCCCGCACCGCCCACGGCCGACGCGCGATGGCGTGACGTCGTGGCGGTCGTCGGCGCGCGCCTGCTCGCGCGCCTGCGGAGGGTCACCGACGCGATCCGTCCGCTGGCGTGGGTGCTCATGGCGCTGGCAGTCGGACTGTGGATCCTCGGACAGTCCGCCGGGTGGGCGGAGTTCACGATCGCCGCCGCCGTCATCGCCCTCACCGTCGCGCTGTGCGCGCTGTTCCTCATCGGTCGCACCGCCTACGACGTCGCGCTCGATCTCGCGCGCACGCGGGTGGTCGTGGGTGAGCGGGCGATCGGCGGCCTCACCCTCGCCAACAACGGGCCCCGGGCGATCCTGCCCTCCCGCGTCGTGCTGCCGGTGGGCGCGGGTCGCGGCGAGTTCGGCATCCAGCGGCTCGCCCCGGGTGAGGAGGCCGAAGAGCTGTTCGCCATCCCCACGCAGCGCCGTGGCGTCGTGAAGGTCGGACCGGTGAGCGTGGTCCGCGGCGATCCCCTCGGCCTGTTCGAGCGCGCGCATCGCCGAGACGACCCCGTCGACCTGTACGTGCACCCCCGGACCATCGCGTTCGAAGGGCAGTCGCTCGGATTCCTGCGCGACCTCGAGGGGATGCCGGCGACCGACCTCTCGCGCGACGACGTCTCGTTCCACGCCCTCGTCGAGTATCAGCCGGGCGACGACCTGCGTCACGTGCACTGGCGCTCGACCGCGCGCACCGGCACGCTGATGATGCGACAGTACGAGGAGACGCGGCGCTCGCACTTCGTCATCGCCCTCTCTCGCGCCGCGTCCGACTACGCCGACGACGAGGAGTTCGAGCTGGCGATCTCCGCCGCGGGCTCGATCGGTCTGCGGGCCATCCGCGATTCGCAGCGGGTGGAGGTGCGGGTCCAGGGCCGGGATCTCGCCGCAGGATCCGGCAAGCAGCTTCTCGACTCCCTCGCGGCGGTGACGCACTCCCGCCCCCGATACGGCGGCGTGGACGCGCTCTCGGCGGTCATCGCCCGAAACATGCCGCTCGCCAGCATCGTGGTGCTCGTCTGCGGATCGAAGGTGCGCGGAGAGGATCTGCGCTCGGCATGCGCGCGGCTGCCGTTCGGAGCGCGTGTTCTCGCCGTCGTCGCCGATCGTGCGGCGACCGCCCCCTCGCTGCGGCGCATCGGCGATGCCGACGTCGTCACCGTCGGCGCGCTCGAGCAGGTGCCGCTCGCCCTGCAGCGGGTGCTCGCATGAGCGCCTCCGTCGTGCTGCCGCTGCGGCGATGGATCCTCGACCTCGCGGCGACCGCCGTGCTCGGCGGCGTCGCGCTCGCCGGGATGTGGCCGACGTTCGCCGGCGGCAGCTACCTGCCCGCGGCGATCGGCGGCATCGTGCTCGGACTCGCGATCGCGGCCGTGTGCGCCTGGCGCGGCTGGGGCATGCTCATCACGGCCGGAGTCACGGTCGCGGTGTACTTCCTGCTCGGGGGTGCGCTCGCGCTGCCGCACACCGCACTGTTCGGGGTGATCCCGACGCTCGACACGTGGCAGCGCCTCGCACTGGGCACGGTGACGTCGTGGAAGCAGATGCTCACGACGGTCGCGCCGGTGTCCGCGTCGGACGGTCACCTGCTCGTGCCCTTCCTGGTCGGTCTTTTCGGAACCGTGCTCACGGCATCCCTCGCCCTGCGTCTGCGGAACGTGGCCTGGGCCCTGCTGCCCGCCGGGGTGATGCTGATGCTCGCGATCCTCCTCGGAACGCCGGAGCCGGCGTTCCCGCTCGCCCAGGGTCTCGTCTTCGCGGTGCTCGCGATCGCCTGGCTCGCCCTGCGTCAGCTCTGGGATCCGCACAACGCCGCCGTGTCGGTGAGTGAGATCAACCCCGCACGTGCGGCCCGAATGAGGATGCGTCGGCTGCTCGCCGGAGCGGCGGTGCTCGCGATCGCCGCCGGTGCCGGAGTCGCGACGAGTGCGGTCGCGCAGCCGGTCCAGCCCCGTCATGTGTTCCGTGACGTGGTGATCCCGCCGTTCGATGTGCGGGACTACCCGAGCCCGCTGCAGTCGTTCCGCAAGAACGTGCGCGACCAGTCCGCGGAGACGCTGTTCACGGTGCAGGGGCTGCCCAAGGGCGCGCGGATCCGCATCGGGGTCATGGATCAGTTCGACGGCATGGTCTACAACGTCACCGACGGCGGCCCCGATTCGTCGAGCGCCTTCACTCCGCTGCGCTCGAACATGTCGCCGGATGCGAAGGGCCTGCCGGTGACGCTCAAGGTCGAGATCGGCGAGTACTCCGGTGTCTGGCTGCCGGATGCCGGTGCGGTGTCGGACATCGTGTTCACCGGTGATCGCGCGGACGAGCTGCGCCGGTCGGCGTTCTACAACCCCGCGACGGGAACCGCTGTGGTCACCTCGAAGCTCGCCTCGGGCGACACCTACACGGTCGACACGATCATGCCCGCGTCGGTCGAGGACCGGCAGCTCGCAGACGTCGACTTCGGCAAGGTGCCGCTGCCGACGCAGAGCAACGTGCCGGAGGAGCTCACCTCGCTCGCGGCCGAGACCGTGTCGGGGGCCGAGACGCCGATCGAGCAGGTGCGCGCTCTCGAGACGTTCCTGGCGGAGGGCGGATTCTTCAGCCACGGTCTCGAGGGCGAGGTGCTCTCCCGGGCCGGCCACACGGCCGAGCGCATCTCGACGCTCGTCGGCGGCGACCAGATGATCGGCGACGACGAGCAGTACGCGGTCGCGATGGCCCTGCTCGCCCGAGAGGTCGACATCCCCGCTCGCGTCGTCATGGGGTACTACCCCGACGAGGAGAGGGCGGGAGACGCCACGTTCGACGCCACCGGCGACGACGTGCACGCGTGGGTCGAGGTCAACTTCGCCGGCATCGGCTGGATGAGCTTCGACCCGACGCCGCCCGAGGACAAGGTCCCCAACGATCAGAACACCAAGCCGAAGGCCGATCCCAAGCCTCAGGTGCTGCAGCCGCCGCCTCCTCCGCAGGAGCCGGTCGATCTGCCGCCGACCCTTCCGGACGACCGCAAGGGCGAGGAGGAGACCTTCGACGTTCTGGGTCTCATCGGGATCATCCTCGCCGTCGGTGGCATCGTGCTCGGGATTCTGCTGCTCGTCGCCGCGCCCTTCATCGTCGTCGGCGCCTGGAAGGCGGCCACGCGCCGGGCCCGCCGGAACGCGGCCGTACCCACGGATCGCATCAGCGGCGGCTGGGACGAGGTCACCGACCGCGCCGTCGACTACGGCGCGCGGCTCGACACGGGCGGCACGCGGATCGAAGAGGGGGCGACGCTCGCGGCGACGCTCGAGCTGCCACGGGCGGCGCGCCTCGCCGAACGCGCGGACGCCGTGATCTTCGGTCCCGACGATCCCACCCCCGAAGACGTCGAGGCGTTCTGGGCCGAGGTCGACGTCATCGTCGGCGGACTCGGCGCGGACGCCGGATTCTTCCGGCGGCTCCGGGCGCGGCTGAGCCTGCGCTCGCTGCTCGGCGGGACCGCCGTCGGCGCCCGCCTCGCGGAGTGGCGGGACGCCGCGATCGCGCGCCGCGGCAGCCGACCTGAGACGATCGGACGCCGCACTCGACAGCCGTCCACCTCCCCACTCGAGAGCGAGAGATCATGACCCAGCCCGCGATCGACAGCAGCGCGCCGGTCTCGAGGCGCGCCATCGCCTACCTGATCGACGCCCTCATCGCAGGAGCCATCGGCACGGTGGGCGTCGTGATCGCCGCCCTGATCACGTTCGCACCGAGGCCCGTCGAAGAGCTCCTCCTCGTGGCGCCCCTCGCCTACGGCACGGTGCTGCTGGTGCTGCTGGCATGGTTCGTCGTGTACACGCTCATGCAGACGCGCGGCGGCTCGATCGGCATGCGCGCGCAGGGCGTGCGGCTCGCGTCCGCCGCCGACGGGACGCCGCTCGGCTTCGGTCGGGCACTGCTGCGCAATGTGGTGTTCGGGGCGGCGGCCGGCATCGTCGTCGGGTACTTCACGCCGCTGTTCGACGGATCCGGTCGCTTCCAGGGATGGCACGACAAGGTGTCCAAGGCGGTCGTCCTCGACGCGCGCACGTCGGCTGCGCCGGCCGGTCGTGCGCAGGCGAGCGCCGGGGCCCCGCAGAGCACCGCCACGCCCGGCAGGGGCATCGGCGTGCCTGCGCAGCCGACGACCGTCGGCCCGCCCCCCGTGCCGCTTCTCCCTCCGGCTCCGCTGGCCGGCGGATACGCCGCGACGGTCTCCGCTCCTCCCGGATACCCGGCCTCGGCAGCGCCGGTTCCGGCCGCCGACCCCGCGTTCTCCGCTCCTCCTGCAGTGTCCGCTCCTCCCGCGGTGTCCTCTCCTCCCGCGGTGTCCTCGCCGCCCTTCGTCGGCGACGCGTCGGCGCCGTCGACGGCGGGTGCCTCGTCGGCGTTCTCCGTGCCGTCCGGCGGCACTCCGTTCGCGGTGCCGTCGCTGCCGCCGAGGTCGTCCGTCCCCGAGCCTGCGCACCCCGACGCGTCCCCCTCCGGTCAGCGCGTCGCCCCGGCGTCCCGTGCCGATCAGCCCGTCGCCCCCGCGCCCGGAGGCGACGCGCTGATCGCGTTCGTCCCCGGCGTCACGCCGGCGGGCGCCGTGGCACCCGCGATCCCGGCGACCCCCGTCGTCGACCCCGCGGGGTCCGCGCCCGGTGCGCCGGCGGCGCACGACTCCGTCGACTCGGGGCCGGTCGCCGTCGAGCTCTTCGAGGAGACGATCGTGCAGCCGCGGTCGACGCCGGAGCAGCTCGAGGACGAGCTCGAGTCGACACGTATCAGCATCCCGGGCCACCGTCTGCTGTTCACCTGGGACGACGGCACCCGAGTGACCGTTTCGCGCCGGACGCTCTTCGGGCGCAACCCCGCCCACGAGGACGGCACGGAGCGGGTGACCGTGCGTGACGAGACGCTGTCGCTCTCGAAGACCCATTTCGAGGCTGCGGCGGAGGTCTCCGGCGGCTGGGTGCTCGACCGGCACTCGACCAACGGCATGACCATCGTGCGCGACGGCGAGCGCATCGACTGCCCGCCCGGGCAGCGCGTGCCCGTGCGCCTGGGCGATGCGATCGAGATCGGCGACCGGATCCTCACGATCGGCGGGTACGTATGAGGTCCGCTCTGGTGGTCACGTCGGGATCCGCGACGCACATCGGGCTGCGGCGTGCGCTCAACGAGGACTCGCTCCTCGCCGAGGCGCCCGTCTTCATCGTCGCCGACGGGATGGGCGGTCATGAGGCCGGAGAGCACGCCAGCGCCAGGGTCATCGAGGAGTTCTCCCCGTTCATCGGGCGCAGTTCGCTGACGCTCGGCGAGGTCCGCGGCGCGCTCGACCGCGCGAGGGCCGGGGTGGAGGATCTCTCGACGGGTGGCAACGGCAGAGCCGGTACGACACTGAGCGGCGTTATGGTGGCCTCCGTCGACGGCACGGGGTACTGGCTGGCGGTCAACATCGGCGACTCGCGCACCTATCGGCTCGCCGGCGGCGAGCTCGAGCAGATCAGCGTCGACCACTCCGTGGTGCAGGAGCTCGTAGAGTCGGGAGAGCTCACCCCCGCCGAAGCCGCGACCGACCGGCGGCGCAACATCATCACCCGCGCGATCGGGGGGAGCAGCACCGGGGATGCCGATTACTGGCTGTTCCCCGCCGAAGAGGGGGATCGCATCCTCGTGTGCTCCGACGGCATCACCTCCGAGCTCCCGGATCAGCGGATCGGCGAGATCCTCTCCCGCGTCTCGGATCCGCAGCTCGCCGCCGATGCCCTGATCGCCGAAGCCCTGCAGTCGGGCGGGCACGATAACATCACGGTCGTGATCGTCGACGCGGTCCGAGTCTCCTCCCGGCCGGGTGCGGGACTCGAGTCCGACGAGTTCGACATCGATGTCGACACGCTGCCACGCGCAGCAGGAGGGGTTCGCTGACATGCAGACGATCTACCGACCGGGGCAGTGGTACCTCATCGTGATTCCGGGTGCTCTCGTCGCACTGCCGCCCGACGTGCACAACGACCTGGTCTCGCGGCTGTGGGAGCGCCTCCCCGTCGAGAAGACGCTCGCGAGCGTCATGGACGTGCTCACGACGGCCGCGGGCGGATCCTTCGTCGCCCTGCCGCCGTTCGCCGCAGCAGTCGTCGAGGGTTCGGCTGTGCGTATCGCTCTGCGCGGCGGAGTCGTGGCCCGCGTCAGCTCCGAGACCGGTGCGGCGTACGAGCTGTCCGGCGCCGAGGTGACGACCTGGAGCGAGCACTTCGTGGGCGATGCCACGCGCATCGAGATCACCGTGGAGGAGACGGATGCCGCGGCCGTGCTGCCGGTGCAGAGCGGCATCGTGCGTGCGGCCGCCGCGAGCGCCGAGCTCGAGGTCGACGACGCCGCGCCGATCGCCGCCGCGCTCGGGTCGACCCCCCGGATCGACCCGGTCGAGTCGGGTGCCTCCGCCGCGGCTCTCGCCGGAGGTGCGGCGCCTGCGCTGGCACTCTTCGGCGGTCCGTCGTCGCCGAGTGTCGACGGCACCCCCGATCTCCCCGGCGCGGCGACATCTGCAACTGTGACGGAGCCGGCGGAGCCGGTGGCGGAAGAACAGACCGAGCCGGATGAGCCGACCGAACCGGAGGAGCCGGCCGTCGAGGAGCCGGCCGTCGAGGAGCCCACCGTCGAGGAGCCCACCGTCGAGGAGCTCGCGGCGGTCGAGCCGGACGAACCGACCGAGACGGCCGAGCCCGCCGCTGACGAGCCTGCGGCAGACGACCCCGCGGCAGACGAGCCCGCCGAGGACGAGTCCTTCGACCTTCCTGAGGAGACCATCGTCTCGGCGCCCGCCGCACCTGTGGCCGCGGCAGGCGCCATTCCCCCGCCGCCTGCGATCCCCGATCTTCCGGGCGCACCCCTCCTGTCCCCGCCCCCGCTTCCCGACGACGCACGGGCCGACGAGACGATCGCGGGCGACAACGGCCTCGACGAACACACCTGGGAGCCGCCGCAGCGCAGCTCCGCCCCGCAGAACGACCTCGACGAGATCGAGCAGCTCTTCGATGAGACTCTGCAGGGCGGATCGGACGGGTCCGAGGGCTCCGAGGCGCCGCCCGCCTCGACGGTGGCACCGGCACCCGCTCTGGGAGACCACGACGGCGCCACGATCACCTCGGCCGAGCTCGATGACCTCCGTCGACGCCAGTCCGTCTCCGACGACGTCGCCACGCAGGTCCTCGACGCGGTGCCCGCCGGTCACGGACGCATCCGGGTGTCCTCGGGTCAGGTCGTCGAGCTCGACCGCACCGTCATAATCGGACGCCGACCGCGATCGACCAGGGCGAGCGGACACGACCTGCCGCACCTCGTCGCGGTCGACAGCCCGCAGCAGGACATCTCCCGCAACCATCTGGAGATCCGACCCGACGCCGGCACGGTCGTCGTCATCGACCTGCGCACGACGAACGGCTCCACCCTCGTGCGGCCGGGAGCCGAGCCGATGCGCCTGCACCCGGGCGAGCAGACCCTCGTGCTGTCGGGCGATGTGGTCGACCTGGGAGACGGGGTGACGGTCCTCTTCGAGGACATCCCGTGAGCCGCCGGCCGTCTCCGCCGCCGCAGCTTCCCGGATTCCGCTACCTCGAGCACCTCGGAACCGGTGGCTTCGCCGACGTGTTCCTCTACGAACAGCAGATGCCCCGCCGCCGCGTGGCGGTGAAGGTCCTGCTGGCCGACCGCCTCGAGACCGGTGCAGCGCAGGAGTTCACCGACGAGGCGAACGTCATGGCGATGCTGTCGACCCATCCGGCGATCGTGACGATCTACCAGGCGGGGGTCGCCGCCGACGGCAGACCGTACCTGGTCATGGAGTTCTGCCCCCGACCGAATCTGCAGGTGCGTGCCAGACGCGAGCAGTTCTCGGTCGCGGAGACGCTGCGGGTGGGCATCCAGGTCGCCGGTGCCGTCGAGACCGCGCACCGGGCCGGTGTTCTGCACCGCGACATCAAGCCCGCCAACATCCTCGTCACCGAATACAACCGGCCCGCTCTCACCGACTTCGGCATCGCGTCGACCACGGCCGCGGCCACCGAGTCGTCGGGGATGTCGATTCCCTGGTCGCCGCCCGAGTCGTTCGCCGACCCGCCGCAGAGCGGCCCGCGCACCGATGTCTGGGCGCTGGGCGCGACGCTCTTCACCCTGCTCGCCGGACGCTCGCCGTTCGAGCGCCCGGGCGAGCGGAACACCGGCGCCGATCTCATCGAACGGATCGAGCGGGCGGCCGTGCCGCAGCTCGGCAGACCGGATTCGCCGGAGAGCCTGCAGCGAGTCCTCGAACGGGCGATGGCGAAGAATCCGGATGACCGGTATCCCAGTGCCGTCGCGTTCGCCCGCGCACTCCAGAAGGTGCAGATCGAGCTCTCGCACTCGGTGACGACCATCGACATCGTCGACGAGCATCCGCTCGATGAGACGCCGGGCGACGACGGAGACGGACTCACGCGGGTCCGCGACGTGCACTCGATCAGCCCCGAGAGCCCGACCGCCACCCGTCCGTCGGCGACGACGCAGCGCAAGCATCCGGTGGGTGCCGTCGATGTGCCGAGGTTCGAGCGGCCGCCCGCGTCGGATGCGCTCGACGAGACCCAGCACCGCACGCCGGCGACGTCGGCCTCGTCGGCCGCCCCTCCGCCCGCCGCGCCGCCCCCGCCGTCGTTCGACGATGACGTCACGGCCGTGCGCGGCCCGACCGTCGTCACCCCTGACGCGTCGTGGTCGTCTCAACCGCAGACCGCGCCGGCACAGGGTGCCCCGCCGTCGCTCGGCGCCCCGCATCCGGGCGCGCCGCAGTTCGCTCCTGCGGCGCCGTCGACAGCGGAGGACGCCTCGGCGGCACGCCGCTCCGGAATGCCCTGGTGGGGCTGGCTCCTCGGAGTCATCGCCGCGGCGACGGTGGTGGGGGGCATCGTGCTCGTGAGCAGTCTCGCCGGCTCTCTCGTGCCGGCTCCCGAGCAGACCGCGCAGGCGCCGGAGCCGCAGGATCCGCTCGTCTCCGGCCCCGTGCCCGAGGCAGAGGATCTCACGGGGACGAACACCGCCGGAGTCGTCTCGTTCACCTGGACGAATCCCGACCCGCAGCCCGACGATGCGTACATCTGGTACGAGGTGACGCTGGACGGACCGCAGGAAGCGCATATCGTTGAACAGACCGACGTCACTCTGGAGGGGGATCGTTCGGGGCGCACCTGCATCGAGGTGCTCATCAAACGGGCTGACGGGCGATCTTCGCCCGAGCCGATCAGGGGGTGTGTGGGCTGATGGAGATCACTGTCGAATTCGCCGGAGAGTACTTCGAGTTGACACCGGGAGAGCCGTTCTACGTCGGCCGACAGGGTGATCTCGAACTCGACGACAATCTCTTCCTTCATCGTCACTTCCTCGAGATCGCCGACAAGGACGGCCTGTGGTGGTTGTCGAACGTCGGGTCCCGTCTGACCGCGACGGTGACGGACTCGTCGGGCGGGGTCAACGCCTGGCTCGCCCCCGGTGCCCGACTCCCCGTGGTGTTCGAGCAGACCACCGTCGTCTTCACCGCAGGACCGGTGACCTACGAGCTCACGATCCACTCCAAGGGCCCCACGTTCCACCTCGACCCCCGCGAGAATGCGGAGGAGGGGCAGTCGACGATCGGGCACGTGCCGCTCACCGCGCGACAGCGACTGCTGATCCTCGCGCTCGCCGAGCCCGCGCTGAAGCGCGACGGCACCGGGGCGAGCGAGATCCCCAGCTCCGCACAGGCCGCCGCGCGTCTGGGATGGACGAGCACCCAGTTCAACCGCAAACTCGACAACGTGTGCGACAAGTTCGACCGCATCGGCCTGCAGGGCATGCGGGGCGGGCAGGGCAAGCTCGCCATGAACCGCAAGGCGCGTCTGGTCGAGTACGCGGTCTCGAGCCGTCTGGTCACCCGCGACGACCTGGCGCAGCTCGATGCCCCGATCGACGACCTCGAGGACGACGAGGAGTCGTGAGCGGGTCGCGCCGCCTCCGCAAGCCGACCACACGCACGATAGTGTGAATCCGCGTGTCTGACGAAAGCAGGATCTGATGTCGCCCCAGTCGACGGCTGTCGCTTCCTCGCAGCTCGTGCGCCTCTCGGTGCAGTGGGAGTCCGAGCGGATCGACGTCGGTGTGCCGGGCGGAGTCCCGGTCGCCGAGGTGCTCCCCTCACTGACCCGCCGTCTGCGCATGCTCGACGGCGCATCGGCGTCCGCGGGGTTCCGTCTCGTCCACGCCGACGGCACGCCGCTGGAGGCCGACCGCACGCTGGCGGCCCAGGGGGTTCAGGACGGCGACTTCCTCGTGCTCGAGCAGGGCACGGCGGCCGCGCTCGCCAAACGCTACGACGACCTCGTCGAGGCCGTCGCGGATGCCGTCGAGACCAACGCGCCGTCGTGGTCGACGCAGAACTCGGTGACCACGGCCACCGTCGTCGCCTCCGTGCTGCTGCTGCTCGGCCTGGTGCCCGCCGTCTGGGCCTGGGTCGACTCCGGCACGATCGTCACCGCGGCCGGAGCGGGCGCCGCCGCGATCGTGCTTTTGATCTGCGCGCTCGTGATGGATCGCACCGCAGCCCCGCAGCAGGCGACCATGTCGCTCGCGCTCGTCTCGTCGGTCTACGCGGGCGCCGCCGGATACACCCTCCTTCCGGATGCCGACGGCTGGGGCCTCGCGCTCGTGATCGGCGGCGGCGCGATGCTGGCGTTCGGTGCCGTCGCACTGCTCGCGCTGAAGCGTCAGCGCGAGTACAGCCTCATCCCGGTCGCGGTGGGGGGCATGCTGCTCGTCATCGGCGCCGTCATCTCCTGGTTCGCCGCCCCGGTCGCCGCCACGCTCGCCGCGGCCATGGCGGTCGCCGGCATCGCGGGACTCGGCGCTCCGTGGGTGGCTCTCGCCTCCGTGCCGCTGCGCGTCGTGTCGGCGCGAGACGAGTCCGAGGTCTATGACGCCCCGTCGCACATCTCGCCGGAAGAGGTCGCGCGGCTGTACGCCCGCGCCCACCGCTACCAGGTCTCGCTGCGCATCTCGCTGTGCGTGATCGTGCTCGTCGCGACCGCCCCCGTCGTCGCCTCGGGCTTCTGGGGACTCCTGCTGTGCGCGGTGACCTTCATCGGGATGTTCCTCGGCACGCGTCAGGTCTATTCGCGCTTCGACATCGTCGCGGTCTCCTCCGGTGTGCTCGCCGGTGTCGCGCTCGGCGTGATCACGGCGATCCTCAGCCACCCCGATTGGATCGGCGGTCTGGTCATCGGGCTGGCCGCGATCGCCGTCTGCATCATCGTCGTCGTGCTGCTGAACCCCAAGACGCGCATCCGTCTCACCCGGTTCGCGGACTTCGCCGAATGGGGCACGATCGCGCTGCTGCTCCCGCTCGCCATCATCACCGGGGGCTGGTTCTGATCCATGGCATCCAAGTCAGAGCTGCTGCAGGCGCAGGCCTTCAACCGTCGCCGTCTTCAGCGCGCGTTCGTCAGCGGTGCGCCCGGCGGGCGTGAACTCGCCCCGGGCAAGCCGCTGCGCGGCGTCGTCGTCAGCGTCGCCCTCGGAATCCTGACCATCATCGTCTCGCTGCTGATCGGCACCTTCACCGGAAGTCTGCCGAAGGACTGGCAGAAGGGCGCGATCATCGTCGTGCAGGGTGAGGGATCCCGCTACGTGGCTCTCGACGGCACGCTCTACCCGGTGAAGAACCTCGCGAGCGCCCGACTGCTCGTGGGCTCGGCGAAGATCACCTCGGTGCCGGCCGACAAGCTCGACGGCATCAGCCGCGACCCCTCTCCGGTGGGCATCGACGGAGCACCCGACTACCTGCCCGCCCCCGACCGTCAGTACGAGGGGGCGTGGCTCAGCTGCGTCGCGAGCGACAGCCCGCTCGAGATCTCGACGCGGCTGCTCGACGACCCGGTCGGAGCAGCCGACCAGGCGGCCCTCGTGAAGGACGACGACGAGGACTACTGGTTCGTCGAGGGGGACAAGCGCTATGCCGTCAGCGACGATAACGTCGCGGTCGTGGCGAGCGTGTTCCTCGGGATCGACGACGTCGACTCCGTTCCGACGGTCTCGGCCCTGTGGCTGAATCTGGTCACCCCGGGGTCGCCGCTCGAGGTGAACCTCGGCGCGGAGCTCGGAGAGAATGCCGGCGCTGCCGGTCTCGTCGTCGGCCAGGCCGTGCAGACGCAGTCCGACGGCGACGTCGTCAACGAGTACATCGCCGACGGCGACGGTCGCCTCGTTCCGGCGACGCCGTTCGCCCGGCAGCTCCTCACCGCCTATGTGGGCATGGAGCCGGTCGTGATGACGGTCGCCGAGGCGACCGACCTCGCCGACGTGAACTCCGACGCGATCCCGGCCGATTGGCCGCGGACCGTCTCGTCGTCGTCGGCAGACGGCGGAGAGACGGCCTGCCTGCAGATGACGCCGAGCGCCGACGGCCCCGTGGTGTCGGTGACGGCCACTCCCGACGACGCCGAGCTCGGAACGAGCGTGACCCCCGGTGCGGGTGCGGCGATCACGGCGCGATCGAGCGGCGAGGGAGCCACGTACGGCTTCGTCGCCGAGTCCGGCGTGTACTTCCCCGTGCAGACCGCTGAGGATCTCGCTCTGCTCGGGTATTCGACCGAGAGCTCGCTCACCGTTCCCGCCGCCTGGACGCAGCTGCTCGAGCAGGGCCCCACCCTCAGCCGGACGATCGCGCAGAGGACGTCGGGGCAGGGCGGCTGATGGGTCTGCGCACCGTGCGGAGAGCAGCCGCGGCGCTCGGCGTAGCCGCGTTGCTGGGGTCGGGGGCACTCGGTGCGCCGGGTGCGCAGGGTGCGGCGATGGCATCGATGCCGACGGCCGCAGCATCGACCTCGACGCCGTCGATCGATGCGGGGGAGCAGTGCACCCCTGGCGACCGCGTCCTGGTCTCGGGAGCGAGCTACCTCGTCGACCGACTGGGTCTCGAAGCCGCATGGACGCTGAGCCGCGGGCAGGGCGTCACCGTCGCGGTCGTCGACTCCGGCGTCGAGGCGGGCAACGCGCACCTCTCTGGCGCCCTCGTGCCGGGCGCGAGCACGTTCGGCGACGGCACGGCCCCCGCCGACGACGATCTGTTCGGCCACGGCACCGCGATCGCCGGCCTCATCGCCGCGCGGCGGGTGGAGGGATCGGGGGTGGTCGGCATCGCGCCCGAGGCGCGGATCATGCCCGTCCGGGCGTTCGAGGCCGCGCCGGAGGACGGGCAGTCTTCCCGGGACATCGCCGGGCCGTCGGCGGCGTCCGTGACCGCCGGCATCCGCTGGGCCGCCGATCACGGTGCGCAGATCATCAACGTGTCGCTCTCCGACGACCAATCCGCCGATCTCTACGCGGGCGCCGTCTCCTACGCCCATGCGCGCGGGGCCCTGGTGATCGCGAGCGCGGGAAACCGCAACACCGCGAACGCGAACCGTCCCGATCCGGAGCACTTCTACCCGGGGGAGCTGACCGGAGCGCTCGCCGTCTCGGCGGTGCTGAAGGACGGCACGTGGGATCCGGACTCGTCGTACTCCGGAGCCCACGTCGACATCGCCGCTCCCGGGCAGTCGATGCCCTCGGCGTACATCTCGGGCGGCGACTGCGTGTTCAACGGCGACTCCGCATCGTCGAGCTACGCGACGGCCGTGATCTCGGGCGCTGCGGCTCTCGTCGCCGCGCGCTACCCCGACGAGACCCCCGATCAGTGGGCGTTCCGTCTGCTGCAGTCGGCGATGCGCGTCGCGCCGACCGAGCCCACCGACACGGTCGGGTGGGGCGAGGTGCGCCCGGCCGAGGCGCTGGCCCTGGTCGACGACGGCACGCTGCCCGGCCCGCCGTCCCCGGCGCATCCGGCGGGGGAGCCGGAACCCGAGGTCACCAGGACGATCTCGATCGAGCCGGATGCCGATCCGCTCGACCCCGCCCGGGCGATCGTCGGATGGGCGCTCGGCGGGGCCGCGACGATCTCGGCGATCATGCTTCTGCTGGCGCGAGGACGGGCCCGCAGCACCGCGATGTGAGCGCCGAGCGCGACGCTATGGGGACTTCTCCCCCTATGGTCGCGACGCCTCGCTTCGTAGTATGAGGTCAAGGTCAAAGGTCTACGGAAGAGGAGCGCATGGTCAGCATGGATATGGCGGATGCCAATCGCCTCATGGCGGAACTGCGCCAGACGGCGGGTGAACTGCAGCACGAGCTGCGCTCGCTCGCGTCGGCGTCGGAGCAGCTGGCCCCGGTCACCGTCAAGGATGACGCCGGCGCCGTCACACTCACACTCGCGGCGAACGGCGCGGTGCAGTCCCTCGCACTCGATGAGGACTGGCGCGACACCATCGGCGAGGAGGCGCTCGGACTCGTCATCAGCACGTGCTACCAGGACGCGATCGGACAGCGGGCGGGTCAGTGGATGAAGGCCTATTCCGAGACCGCCGATCAGGGTGAGGCAGCTCCGCTGCCGGAACCCGCCCCGGTGCAGCTCGGCGACCCGAGCGTGTCATGGGGTATCGATGCGCGGGAGCAGCTGCGCGACATGTACGCCGCGGCCGACGCGCAGCAGCAGGACTTCCTGGCCCACCGTGCGCAGCGCGCGCGTCAGGAGCGAGACGGCGTCAACGCCGCGAAGACGATCATGGTCACCCGCGAGGGAGACACCATCACCGCGGTCAAGGTCGACGAGCGCTGGGTGCGCAACACGAACGACGAGGTGATCGAGAAAGAGGTCCTGCGCGCGCTGAACAACGTCATGGCCATGTCGGCACGCGAACGTGAGAACAAGTACGAGGGGTTCCCCGCGATCGAGCAGCTCATGCAGCTCGCGCACAACCCCCAGGAACTGATGCGCCGCATGGGCGCGATCCGCTGAGTCAGGGAGAACGACAATGGGATTTCTGGATGCAGTGGGCGACGTCGTCGACGCCGTCAACCCTACGGACGAGATCATCGATTTCGTGGGCAACGTCGCCGACGGTGACGTCATCGGCGCCGTCGGCAACGTCATCGACGCCAGCACTCCGCTCGATGAGGTGTTCAGCGCGACGAACAACCTGTTCGGCGGCGGCAGCGGAGGAGGGGTCTCGTCGGGCGGCGGCATCCAGCAGCCGACGACGGTTGCCCCGCTCCCCGAGACGGGGGGCGAGTCGATCCTGCCCGAGCCGCCCCCGCAGCCGAGCGCGTCGTCGTTCGGCGCCGAGGGCGAAGTCGACGTCGAGACGGAGTACCTGCGCAAGGACGCGAGTGCCTTCGAGGCCGCAGCGAGCTCGTACGACAGCATCACGTCTGCAGCCCAGGGGCTGACCATCCCGGCATCCGCCTTCTCGTTCATCGGAGGCCAGGCATCGGCGGCGTACAACACGTTCCAGGCGACCATGGCGCAGCTGCTCGGCTCGGCGCCCGGCGCTCTGACCGGCTTCGCCGAATCGCTGAGGCTCACCGCCACGGCGTACGACGACAACGAGGCGGAAGAGGCCGCGAACCATCAGCCCAATGACAGCACCGAGGTGCCGTCGACCAACGGCGGCTCGAGTGGCGGAGACGGTGCCAGCTCGGGCGGCGGAACGGGCGGGGGCTCGGGCGGCGGAACCGGCGGCGGCGGAAGCGTCGGCGGCGGTGGCGGCGAGAACCCGCAGATCGACGACCCGCGAGTCGACGGCGACACCGACGGTGAGACCGGCGACGACGAGGCCCGTGCCGAGGCGGATGCCAAGGCCGACAGGATCGACGGTCGTGCCGACGCGCTCGACCGGCAGGCCGATCAGGCCGATCAGCACGCCGAGAAGGCTCAGGAGCAGGTCGAGACGATCGACAAGCAGATCGACGCGCTCGAGGACCGGGCTGCGGAGCTCGACCGCAGCGCCACGGACGGCGAGCGTCGGGCGACCGAGCTCGATCTCAAGGCGACGCAGCAGGAGCAGGCCGGCGACTCGGCCGGAGCGCTGCAGAGTCGCTCCGAATCGGCCGGCATCCGCGCCGATGCGGCAGCCCAGCGGGCGGAGGCCGCGGAGATCCGCGAGCAGATCGAGACGCTCGAGGACACCCGCGACGAGGCCATGGAAGAGATGACCGATGCGCGCGAGGACGCTGCAGAGCTGCGCGACAAGGCGGCCGACCTGCGCGACCAGGCCGCGCAGCTTCGTGACGAAGCCGCGGGCACCGACTCCGCAGGCACCGGGTCGCAGGTCGACTCCGACGTGATCACCGACGGAGGCTCGGAGACGGGCGGAGACAGCTCGACGCCGACGACCGACGGCAGCGTCGACGGCACCGATGGCGCCGGAGTCACGGATGGTACCGATGGTGCAGGAGTCACAGATGGCACGGATGGTACCGATGGTGCCGGCGTCACGGATGGCACCGACGGCACGGACGGCGCCGGCGTGACCGAGGGCACGGACGGTACCGAGGCCGTGGATGGCACCGAGACTCCCGTGGTCGACGGCATCGGCGGTGACGCGCCGACTCCCGTGATCGATGGCGACGGCGGTCCCTCGATCCTGAAGGAGTTCGACGCGGATGGTGTCCGCGCCGAATCCCAGCCGCAACCGACACCGTCCTGGCAGACCCGGCTGAACAGCTGATCCCCGACCTCACGACTGGAAGAAGACGACATCATGGCTAGGTTCCCCTCTCCTCCGTCCCCGCCCCGCCCACGCCCTGACGCTCCCAGCGGCAACTCATCGCCCGGTCCGTCCGGAAGCCACGGCCCCTCCGGAAGCCACGGCTCGTCCGGAAGCCACGGCGGTCGCGACAACGCCGGCGACGTCGAACGCTCGCGCTCGAAGTTCCAGGAGTTCGTCGACGGCGCGGACTCGGTCATCGGCATCATCAACGGCGTCCTCGAGCTCGCAAGCCACATTCCGTTCATCGGCGATCTGATCGACCGGATCAACCAGCTGATCCAGCGGATGTTCGAGAAGGTCAACGAGGCGATCCAACGGACCACCGAGATCTTCGCCTATGTCGGCAGCCCCACCACGCTGCGTCAGACCGGTGTGAGCTGGGTGCAGAACGTGGGCACCCCGGCCACCGTCGCGACCTCGACGGTCGTCCTCTCGGCGCTCCCGAGCACGGGGCACTGGGAGGGTGCGGCGCACAATGCCTATGCGGCACGGGTGGAACTGCAGAACCCGGCGTCCGACAGCATCTACGCCAAGTGCACGATGATCGACGAGCAGCTGAACACGTTCGCCGACGCGATCGTCGACTTCTGGGTCGCCTTCTCGATCGCGGCCATCACCACGGCGATCGGCGTCGCCCTCGGCATCGCCGAGATCGTCTCGGTGTTCGGGGCGCCGGGCGGTGTCGCGACGATCATCGTCGAAGTGCTGGCGTTCATCGCCGATGTCATCGGCCTCGTGAACATCATCCTGACGGCCAACCAGGCTGCTGCCGACTTCATGACCCAGGTGACGGCCGAGCTCGGCGCCGTCAGCGCGTTCCCCGGTGGGGCGTGGCCCCGTCACACGGCAGCATGACCGTGGTGGACGCGGGAGGGTCGGGGGGCGCCGCGGTGGGCGGTGCACTGGTTCTGCAGTTCGGCGATCGACGCGAGGAGATCCCCGCGGGGAGCACCTTCGTCCTGGGCCGCAGTGCCGACCTGTCGTTCGATGAGAACCAGTACGTGCATCGGCGCTTTCTCGAGATCGAGCAGCGCGAGGGCATCTGGCGACTGACGAACGTCGGGTCGGGGCTCACGGCATCCGTGGCGTCGGCCGACGGGATGGCGCAGTCGTGGCTGGCGCCGGGAGCGTCGATGCCGCTGGTGTTCGCGACCACGGTCGTGATGTTCACCGCCGGATCCACGACCTACGAGTTCTCGTTGACCGCCGAGTCGCCGTTCTACGAGGTCTCGACGCTGTGGTCTCAGCCGTCGGGCGGTGCGGGCGTCGCTGATCTGCTCTCGCCGATGCAGCGCATCCTGCTGACGGCTCTCGCCGAGCCCATGCTGCGGCTGAACGTCCCGGGCGCTGCGGAGCTGCCCGATCTCGACCAGGCGGCGCATCGGCTGCGCTGGTCGTTCGAGAAGCTCGAACGTCGCGTGGGCAGTCTGTGCGACAAGTTCTCCCGACGCGGCATCCGAGGCCTGCAGCGCGACGCGGAGGGGCGACTGCCGGATTCGGCGCGTTCGCGTCTCGTCGAGCATGCGGTGGGCGCGCGCATCGTCACGGCCGACGACCTCGAAGTGCTCGACGCGTTCATCGCGCAGGACGCGCTGGTGGGCGTGGGATCCTGATCATCGCGTCGAGACTTCGACGTGCGGTGAACAGGGGGAGACGTACATGAGTATGCCGGCTGGATGGTACGACGACGGTTCCGGGCGTCAGAGGTGGTGGGACGGCGCGCGGTGGACCGAGCATCTCGCGCCTGACGGGAGCGCGGCTGCTCCTTCCGGGTCTGCGCCCGGATCGCGGGTCGCGCCGGTGCTGGGTTTCGTCGGTCTCGGTCTGGCTGTGCTGGGCACGGTCCTCGCGTGCATCCCGGTGACGTTCGTCGTCGGCGTGGTGGTGCTGATCGCGGCGTTCGTGGTGTCGCTGGTCGGAGTGTTCACGAAGAACACGGCGAAGTGGCCGTCGATCGTCGGCATGGTCCTCTCGGTGATCGGCGGTGTGATCGGCACGATCGTGACTCTGGTGATCGTCGCGGCCGCCCTCGTCGGGCCGGTTCCTCCTGGCGTTCCGACGAGCGAGCCTCCTGCCACGTCCACCGCGCAGCCGACGCCGTCCGCCAGCGCTCAGCCGTCCGACGAGCGTCCTTCGCCCGAGCAGATCGCCGTCGAGGTGCAGCGGACGTTCCAGGGCGACGGAATGACGAACTACGACGGTATGCCGGATTTCTACCCGTGCATGGGAGAGCAGCTCTACGCATCGGATATGTCGGATGAGACGCTATCCGCAGTGATCACCGGAGGAGAACCGCTCGAGGCCGAGCGCGTCACGGCAGAGAAGGCGATCACCGACGCGATCCTCTTCTGCGACCCCGACGGTGAAGGAGCCTTCTGATGAGTATGCCGGCTGGATGGTACGACGACGGCTCCGGGCGTCAGAGATGGTGGGACGGCGAGAAGTGGAGCGAGCATGTCGCTCCCGAGCAGAGCGGCGGCTCTGCTTCTGCTCAGCCGCCGACCGGGCCGTCCGCGCCGAGCGCGAATGGCTACGCGGCGGCCACGACGGGGCCGCCCTCGTCGCCTGACCGGGTCGCGCCGGTGCTGGGTTTCGTCGGTCTCGGTCTGGCTGTGCTGGGAACGGTCCTCGCGTGCATTCCGGTGACGTTCGTCGTC